>MUGE01000081.1:0-5966 GCA_002900545.1 Thermoplasmata archaeon M11B2D
ATTTCAGGGTGTTTCCTCCTCACATATAAGGATAAGACGTTTTCAAAAGAAAAAACCTCTGAGATCCTCTCCACGTTCAAGTACAAGGGGAAATTCCCAGAGGTCCATGAGGTAGATGGAAAAAGCGTGGTGTACGGGCGGGATATCTTCAGCGTGTTGCTTCCAAAGGATTTAAACATCGAATATAAAGCAAAAGCCTGTTATCATTGCGAGGTCTGTCAGGCTGCAAACTGTCCCCATGGCGCATATGTGATTGTGAAAAATGGCAGGTTAAAACAGGGAATCATCGACGAGAACAGCATCGGGTCGTTCAAAGGAAAAATTGTTGAACGGATCATCCGGGATCACGGGACTGCGGCCGGAAGGGTGTTCATTGACGATGTGACCAGACTGGGAATCGCGGTGGTGACGGTGATTGGGTTTACCACCAGCATCGATGACGAGGACATCCCAACAGAGGCAAAACGCCAGATCGAGGAAGGTCTGCAAAAAGCGCAGAACAAGATTAACACGCTAGTCAGCGCGTATGAACGCGGTGAGCTTGAATCGTTACCTGGTCGGAGTCTTGAGGAAACATTGGAGATGGAGATCATGCGGGTCACCGGGCGAGCAAGGGACATGGCCGGTGAGATCGCAAGTAAATATCTGGGGTTAAACAACAGCGCGGTGATTATGGCGAAATCAGGTGCGAGGGGATCGATGCTGAACCTCTCGCAGATGTCCGGGTGTGTCGGACAACAGGCAGTCCGGGGAGAACGGATCTCCCGAGGATACAAGTATCGGACGTTACCACATTTCAAAAAAGGCGATCTGGGGGCCAGTGCGAAAGGGTTTGTCGCCAACAGTTATAAAAGTGGGTTAAACCCGACTGAGTATTTCTTCCATTCAATGGGAGGAAGGGAAGGGCTGGTCGACACCGCGGTGCGAACATCCCGGTCAGGGTATATGCAGCGTCGGTTGGTTAATGCCCTTGAGGATCTGAAGGTGGAAAGTGATGGAACTGTCCGTCACACCGGCGGGGAGATCATCCAGTTCAGGTATGGGGATGACGGGGTTGACCCCACGCGAAGCACCACGGGGAAAGCAGTGGACATCGATCGGATCATTTTTGACGTAAGACAGGAGGGTTGATTAGATGGTAGCGTTGTTTTCGAAAAAGAAGTCTGCACAGAAAAAACCCGAGAAGAAGAAAACGAAAGTCGTTCCTGCAAAAAAAACAAAACCCACGGTGAAGACTCCTCTAAAAACCAAAGCACGGAAGACGAAGGAAAAAACAATGCAGGCGAAAGGTGTTTCGAGGAAGAAGAAAAGTGAGACGAGAAAAGAGACGGTCGCTGCTCAGAAAAAAATCGAGAAGAAGAAAGAACCAGAACGCACGTTTGTTCCCCCGCCGAAGAAAACAGAGGAGGAATCAAAGGAGTTTAAGGCGATTCGAGCAGCGATATACAAACAGCTGAAAAACGACTTTCTCCCTATTTCTGTTATCGACGGGATTGTCGAGCGTGCTGCACGGGATAAGAAAATCGAGGCAAAGCTAAAAAACATCGTCGAAAAAGCCCTGGAGGAGTACAAGAAAAACCGTATCGACCCAACCGAGGCATGCGGCATGATCAGTGCGCAAAGCATCGGTGAGCCAGGCACACAGATGACGATGCGTACGTTTCACTATGCTGGTGTCGCGGAAATCAACGTCACCCTGGGACTCCCCCGGTTAATCGAGATCGTCGATGCGCGGTCCACCCCCTCAACACCGATGATGAACATCTATCTTCGGGATGAATACCGAATAAACCCGGACTTAGCAAAAGAAATCGCCAATAAAATCGAGATCACTAGGCTAACAGATGTCGCCGACATCGAAATGGACCTTGTCAATATTACCATTGCGATTAAACCTAATAAAATGACCATGCAGAAGAAAAGCATTACCATTGATGACCTGTTGGAGCGGGTCCAGTCGGTTCGTAAACTGTCAGCGAAAATCGAAAAAGACACGATAAAAGTTATGTTGGATGAACCAGGGTACAAGGTCCTGCAGAACACCAATGAGATGTTAAAGAACTTAAAGATAAAGGGGATCGATGGGATCAAACGAGTCATCATCCGCAAGGAGCCAAACGAAGGCTACGTCATCTACAGCGAAGGCAGCAATCTTAAGGAGGTGCTCGATATCGAGGGTGCTGACCCATATCGGACTACGACGAATGATATTCATGCGATTGCCCGGGAACTAGGTATTGAAGCGGCACGAAACACAATCATTCAGGAAGCATATTCGACGCTCTCTGAACAGGGGTTGAATGTTGATATGAGGCACATCATGCTTGTTGCTGATGTGATGACCGCGGACGGGACGGTCCGGGCCATTGGGCGGCATGGTGTCAGCGGTGAGAAAAGCTCGGTGCTTTCACGAGCCGCATTTGAGATCACCGTCAACCATCTGTTGCTGGCAAGCCAGCGGGGTGAATCTGATAAACTGAACGGTGTGGCTGAGAACATCATCGTTGGGCAACCGGTGAACCTTGGGACAGGTGCGATTGAACTTGTGATGAACCCAAAAAAACCTAAACAGAAGGGAAAGTAAATGGTAGACGTAAACAAAGCGTTAAAGGACGTATCAAAGAAAGGCACAATCCGCATTGGCGAAAAACAGACAAAAGCAGCACTAAAAAACGGCTCCGCAAAGCTTGTGGTGATGGCACAGAACTGCCCATCTGCAGAAACCATTTCGACACTTTCGACGCAACAGAAGGTGCCGATATATATCTATCCATCCACCGGTGTCGAACTGGGGTACACCTGCGGCAAGAGCTTTTCGGTCTCTTGTCTGGCCGTGCTTGAGGAAGGCGAATCGAACATCCTACAGCTTGTCAAGAAAAGGAAATAAGCAGAATGGCAGAGATAGTTCTTTCAAACGAAACGGTCCAGTTTATCAATCTTGCATCTAAGTATTCTGGGGCAGGCATCAGGGACTGTATCGTCGAGGATGACCGTGTGGTGTTTATTGTTGAGAAGGGGCAGCTGGGGGTTGCCATCGGAAGCAAAGCAAAGAACCTTGAGAGGCTCCGGTCGCTTTTTAAGAAAAGTGTGAAGTTCGTCGAATTTGATGAGGATAAAACCAGATTTGTCAAGAACCTCTGCAAACCCTATGAGGTAAAAAAGGTGACCTTAGAGGAGAACGATGGGGTGGACATCGTCCGACTTGAGGTTAGCCCGCGGGACAAGTCCAAATTGATAGGGAAAGGCGGCAGAAACATCAACATGATCCGGAAGATGGCGCAACGCCATCACCAGATTAAAGACGTACAGATTATCTAGTGTGCCCCTTCTTTGGATAATACTTTTAAAGGGTAGGGCATTGCAGGATGGTTAAGGGACGTCGCGTGCGCATACGAACTCATCCTATTATTGACTTTACGAAACGAAAGCAGCTGGTGTTTTCCTTTCAGAACAAACGACTGGTCGGTGAGGAGGGTGATACGATCGCCTCTGCGTTGCACGCTGCAGGGATACGAACGCTTACGAAGAGCCTGAAGTATGACAGCCCCAGAGGTTTTTTTTGTGGGATCGGGAAATGCTCCTCGTGTCTGATGCGGGTAAACGGTATCCCAAACGTCCGTACGTGCATCGCGCCTTTACAGGAAGGGATTTATGTCGAGATGCAGGACAAACTTCCCAAGCTGCCAACGGCAGAGTTCCTTGGACAGCCTGCGAAAACACTGATGGTCGATGTCTTAGTCGTCGGGGCTGGCCCTGCCGGTCTGTGCGCGGCTTTAGAAAGTGCGTCGAAGGGTGCAGTCGTCTTGCTTGTCGATGAGAACCAGTGTGTCGGAGGTCAGTTGGTGAAGCAGACCCATAAGTTCTTTGGTTCCAGAGAAGAGCGTGCTGGGACGCGTGGTATCGACATTGCAAAGGAACTAGAACGCGATCTGCAACGGTTGCAGCAGGAAGGGAAAATCCAGGTGATGTCTGATGCGACCGTCATCGGGTATTATGAAAGTACGAAAAAACATCGGTTCGGTGTGGTGAAACGTTGTGAATATAAGATTACACTGTATGATGTGCGTTGTAAGGCGGTGGTTCTTGCGTGTGGCGCCATGGAGAACATGTTGCTGTTCCCAGGTAATGATCTGCCTGGGGTATATGGCGCGGGTGCGGTTCAGACGTTGATGAACGTCTACGGGGTGAAACCTGGCGATCGGGTGCTTATGGTCGGTGCAGGCAACGTTGGTCTTATTGTCTCGTATCAGTTGCTTCAGGCAGGGATTGCGGTGAATCGGGTTGTGGAGGCAGCACCGGTCATCGGGGGGTATCATGTGCATGCGGCTAAGCTTCGTCGATGTGGGGTCCCTATTTTCACGTCACATTCCATTAAAGAAGTCTATGGCGATGAGAAGGTCGAAGGCGCGATTGTTGTAACACTTGATGAGCATTGGAGACCAATCAAGGGAAGCGAGGAGGATGTATCGTGTGATACGATTTGCCTTGCGGTGGGACTGACTCCATCGACACGGTTGCTGTCTCAGATTGGAGTTGACTTAGAGTTTATACCTGAGGCGGGGGGGTATGTCGCGCTGCATGATGAATCGATGCAGACATCGGTGCATGGTGTGTATGTTGCAGGGGATGCCTCGGGGATTGAGGAGGCGTCGACCGCGATGATTGAAGGGAAGATCGCTGGTCTGGCCGCTGCAATTCAGCTTGGTCGTTCTAGGAAGAAAACGCTTTTGGCACAATACCGGAAACAGCTTTGTCAGCTGCGAGCCGGTCCTTTTGGAGAGAAGCCACAGATTGCGAAAGAGAAGATAGCAAAGCATGTGGAGGTGACCCATGCGAGAGTATGAGAAAACCGGTATTCTTTCCAGCAAAAATCTTAAGCTTCCAACGAGAAAGCAGCTGGAGAAAGGAGTTGCTATCCTTGAATGCGTTCAGGAGATTCCATGTAACCCGTGTGTTGACTCCTGTCCTGTTCATGCTATTTCCATGAAGGATATTAATGCGCCACCGGTCAATGATTTTGAGAGATGTATCGGGTGTACGAAATGTGTAGGGATATGCCCAGGGTTGGCTATTTTCGTTGTGAAGGTTAAAGAGGGGAAGGCATGGGTGACACTTCCCTATGAGTTTGTTCCGGTACCGAAGGTTGGAAATCTTGTACAGGTGTTAGATAGGGCTGGTGTCGTGCGAGGGGATGGTCTGGTTACAAGGGTGGTAAAACAGGGGAAAACGTTGGTTGTGACTATTGAGATTGATGGGAAGCTTGCGATGGATGTAAGGAATATACGGGTCTGATATATGAAACGAAGTATTGTCTGTCGATGTGAAGATATCAGTGAAGAAGATGTACTTTCTGCGATCGATGAGGGGTACACCGATATCGAGGAGCTTCGTAAGAAACTGCGGATCGGAATGGGGCCATGTCAGGGACGTGTCTGCATTCAGTTGGTCGGACGTATCTTGGAAAGGAAAACCGGTAAGAAAATAAGTAAGATTCCGCTTCCGACCGTACGACCACCACTGGTTCCAGTGTCTCTTGGAACATTGGCATGTGAGAACGATGAAAAAGAAGGCTGATGTTGTTGTTATTGGCGGCGGTGTGAACGGCTGCTCTGTTGCGTATGCTCTTGCGAAAAAAGGTATTGATGTTGTTCTTGTGGAGAAGAACTATCTTGCATCGGGGGCGACAGGTGCGTGTGGCGCAGGGATCCGACAGCAGTGGTCAACGAGGGAGAACGCCTTGCTTGCGATTCAAAGTGTGAAAATCTTTGAACAGTTAAACAGGATGCTTGGGCAGGACATTGAGTTTCGCCAAGGCGGATATCTGATCGCAGTGCATGATGCAAAAGAGATGGAGCAGGCAGAGAAGAATGTCGCGATGCAACGGTCCCTTGGCCTTACCGTTGATATCTTGCAGCCTGAGGAGATAACCAAGGTGGTCTCCATTCTTGATGTGAACGGTATGGGGG
>MUGE01000082.1:0-5957 GCA_002900545.1 Thermoplasmata archaeon M11B2D
AGAATCCCAACGGGGTATCCCATGATTCGGGCAAACCCGCACACCAATGTTGTGCCGTACAGGGTTTTGAACTCATGGAATTTAGACCCGTCGACGATACGGGCGATAATCTCCCGGACTTCAAAGGGTTTACGTGGGTCTTTTGACAAAATCCCGTAGATCTCTTTGATATCATAGGCTGGCTCCTCAGGTGGTTTGATATCCAGATGGGTCTTTTCCTCTCGATTGAGGTTTTCGACGATGTTCTGGGTGATTCGGATGGCATCAGGGTCGTCCAGGGCATAATGGTCTGAGACACCGCTTTCCCTACAATGGGTGTCAGCACCACCAAGTTCCTCCGCGGTCACTTCTTCCCCTGTTGCAGCCTTCACCAGTGGTGGTCCACCAAGGAAGATTGTTCCTGTTCCCTTCACAATCACCGTCTCATCGGACATCGCTGGTACATACGCACCGCCAGCGGTGCAAGAACCCATCACGACAGCAATCTGCGGGATCTTCATCGACGACATCTTCGCCTGATTGTAAAAAATCCGTCCGAAGTGTTCTCGATCGGGGAACACCTCATCCTGCATAGGTAGAAACGCCCCGCCTGAATCAACAAGATAGATACAAGGGAGGTTGTTTTCCATGGCGATTTCCTGCGCACGCAGATGTTTCTTGACGGTAATAGGATAATAGGTTCCACCAGTGACGGTTGCGTCGTTTGCCACGATCATCACCTCCCGGCCATGGATAATACCAATGCCAGTGATGATTCCTGCCGCAGGAGCTTTATTGTCGTACATATCGTATGCGGCAAGTGTATTGAACTCCATAAACGGCGAGTCTGGGTCGATGAGTGCATCAATCCGTTCTCGTGCAAGCATCTTATTTCGGGATTTATGAAGCTTAACGGCTTCCTCACCACCACCTTTGCATGTAAGAGCAATCTTCTCCTTTAGATTCTTTGCAAGTTTTTCATAATGAACATAATTTTCTTTGTATTCCTTATGTGACGTATCAATCGCAGTCTCAATTATTTCCATTTTAATCATCCTCTTTTTTAATCTCAGCAGTGAGTTGACCTATCTCAATTTGATCTTTTTCTTTAAAATAAATCCTCTTGATTTTTCCTGAATATGGAGCGTGGATTAGGTATTCCATTTTCATGGCTTCAATGACCAGCAGAACATCGTCTTTTTTCACCAGGTCCCCCTCGGCTACCTTCACTTTGACAACGGTTCCAGATATCGGCGAATTGAGGTCTCCTTCCTTTTTTCCTGTTGTTTTCCTGCCGGTTAATTCGATGCGTTTCACCTTAAAGATATTTCCATCGATAAAGACAAATTTACTATCATCCCCTTGAGAGATAATACTTTTAATGACCCGTTCAGCAAGCTGAATGACCAGCTGCCCGGGTTTTAACTCTGATGCAGTGACAGTATATTCATCGTTATCATAAGTGATAAAAAACTGATTGTCCCTTCGTTCAACTGTTACATTGTAGAGATGGTTGTTATGCTCATAGTTGATGAACATGGTTACACTCCTATCCTCCAGCGTCCTACATGCTGCCAGGGGGAATGCGGGTCAGCTTCCTTATAGCGAACCACCTCCTGTCGCTGCGTATGCAACGAATCATACACGGCAAGTGCGATGATCGCATCAAGAGGTAAACCTTCTTTTGTAACAAGCCAGTCCTTGAAGTAATCATCGATGAAATGGGTGGTGATGTTCCCCGCCTTAAACTCAGGATGTTCAAGGACTTTTTTTAGGAACGGGATGTTCGTCGTGACGCCAAGCACAACATAATGGGACAGCGCCCAAATCATCTTATTGATACTTTCCTGCCGGTTTTCACTGCTAACGGTAAGTTTCGCAAGCATCGGGTCATAGTAGGGACTGACCGGAAAATGCGTCTCAACACCGGTGTCATTGCGGATGTTCGGTCCAATGGGAATTTCGACTTTTTCAAGGGTCCCGATACTTGGGAGAAAACCATTGGAGGGGTCTTCGGCGTAGATACGACACTCCAACGCATGACCGCGCTGGATGATATCGGTCTGTTTAAGCGTCAGCTCCATACCACTCGCAATTCGCAGCTGCCATTTCACTAGATCGATGCCAGTGGTCGCTTCTGTGATCGGATGCTCAACCTGCAGACGCGTGTTCATCTCCATGAAATAGAAGTTGTGTTTTGCATCGACCATGAACTCTATGGTACCTGCGTTGGTGTATCCGACTGTTTTTGCAGCCGCAACCGCTGCTTTGCCCATGGTTTCCCGTAATGCTGGCGTGAGTGCTGGTGAAGGGGTTTCCTCTATGATCTTTTGATGTCGTCGTTGAATGGAGCATTCCCGTTCAAAGAGGTGAATCACATGGCCATGCTCATCAGCAAGAATCTGAAATTCAATATGACGAGGCTTATCGATGTACTGCTCAAGAAAGACAGAGTCATTCCCAAAAGCGGACTTTGCTTCCCTCTTTGCACTTTCAATGGATTGTTCTAGCTCGGATTCCTCATGAACGATACGCATCCCTTTGCCGCCACCGCCAGCAGTTGCCTTGACAAGCAAGGGAAAACCAATTTTTTTCCCCTCCTTTAGTAACGTTGAAAGGTCTTGTTTAATTCCATGATACCCAGGGATGACAGGAACGTTTGCTTGGGCAATGGTCTTTTTCGCCTCAATCTTATCTCCCATCAAACGAATGACTTCTGGGGTCGGCCCGATAAATGTAATACCTGTGTCAGCACAGGCTTTCGCAAAATCAGGGTTTTCAGCAAGAAACCCGTAGCCAGGATGAATCGCTTCTGCTTTTACGTTTGTTGCATGTTTTATGATTTTTGCAATGTTTAGATAGCTTTCCGAAGGAGTCGGATCACCAAGATTTACAGCTTCATCTGCAAGCTCAACATGTGGTGAGCTTCTGTCGGCTTCTGAATAGACCGCAACGGTTTTAATCCCCATCTCCTGGCAGGCTTTAATGATCCGAACGGCAATCTCCCCACGATTCGCAATCATTACTTTCTTAAACATGCTGGTTACCTCTTCCAGCTGGGTTTTCGTTTCTGCAGGAACGCGGTGATTCCTTCCTGTCCCTCACATGAAACCCGAAGCTCTGAGATTTTTTCAACAGTTAACTCTTTATATTCTTTTATATCCATTGTTTCAAGGCTTTCCATCAGATGCTTTATTTCTTTAATTGCGTTCGGACCTGACGAGCGAAGTTGGTCAATATAGGAATTCACAGTATCATCAAGTAAGTCAGATGGAACAATCATGTCGATTAAGCCGATGTTCTGTGCTATCAGGGAATCAAATCGTTCACCGGTGATAAAAAAACGGCGCATATCCGCAGGTTTCATCCGGCGTGCGACATACGTTGAAATCACTGCAGGGATAATCCCAAGTTTCACTTCGCTAAACCCAAATGTCGTCTTCGGGGTGGCTATCGTTATGTCACAGACGGCAAGAAGTCCAAGACCACCTCCAAATGCCGAACCATTGACCCGTGCAATCACTGGGCAATGACAAGAATAGATACTCTCGTACATATCCAGGAGACGACGACTATCCTTCTTGTTTTCTTCCTTTGAGAACGTTACCATCTGTCTCATCCAAGTAAGATCCGCTCCCGCGCAAAAGGATTTCCCGTTTCCCGTTAGGATCACCGCGGTCAACGACTCATCGCTTGAAATCTGCGTAAAACAGTGCGTTAGTTCATCTATCAGCACCTCGTTCATCGCATTATGAACATCTGGTCTGTTCAATGTTACGGTACCAACATCGTCTTTTTTTGTAGAGACAAGGGTTTCATAGTTCATCCTGCGACCTCCCTTATGCATTGTATCGCACTCATAGGAATTTCATACATAAAGGTTTCCCTACATTTATCGACAATTGTCGATTTCTCCTCTATTTTCCCTTAAAGACTGGTTTACGTTTTTCCACAAAAGCCATCACACCTTCCGTAAAATCCTCACTTCCAGCAGAAAACGCAGCAGTCTTGCTCTCAAGTTCCAAATGAGAAATCATATCATTCTGTAAGCTCTTATTGATTAACATCTTCGCCTTTCCAACGGCAATCGGCGGTAGTGACCGAAACGTAGAGGCGATTTCTTCAACTGTAGCATCGAATGTATCAGCATCGACCACCTTGTTGATAAGACCAAGATGATATCCTTCTTCTGCGGTAAACGTTTTCGACGTTAAGATGTATTCACAAGCACGCTGGTATCCTACAACTTTTGTGACAAACTGTGTACCACATCCTGGCGCAAGGCCGATACCGATAAAGGCAGTGCTCATCTTTGCCTGTTTTACTGCAATAATCATATCACAGGCAAGTGCAAGGGAAAGACCCGCACCAAATGCAGCGCCATTTACCGCGGCAATCACTGGTTTTTCCATGCTACGAATCTCAATGACACATCGGTGAATCGCCCTGGTGAGATCCCGTAGGAAACGTGGTTTGTCAGTAGCGGTATGCATCTCCTTGACATCGCCTCCGCCACAAAATCCCTTTCCGACTCCCGTAAGTATCACAACAAGGACCTGCTGGTTGTTTCCAACCTTCTGAAGAACATCGTATAGCTCACGACCAAGTGTCATATCAAAAGAATTCAATCGCTCTGGACGGTTTAATGTGATTGTTGCAACACTATCTTTGATTGTTAATTGAAGGGTTTCGTAGTTCATGAGCTTCTCAGAATCACACCAAAGCATTTAAATGTTAAGAAGAAAGGACGAAAAGATGGTTCAGTCGTTCTTTTTCTTTTCACAAGATACAGAACATATTGGACAGTGGGAATGCTGACAAGGTTCTAGATGAATATGGACAGCGCAGGAGCCGTATTTTTTTTGTATTGCTGCTTCTATCCGATGACATAACTGATGAGAGTCTTGTATGCTCATATCCTTATTTACCACAAGATGTATAGAGATATCATCAGCTTCATATCGTCTGATAATACGTATATTATGAAATGAAATGATGGATGGTTGTTTCTCTAATATATCCTTAATAATTCTTGTTTTATAAAATGTATCTCGAAGGAATTCTGTCGGTTCGATATGGATGATGGTAGAGCAATGCAGCTTTTCCATTATCTGCTCTTCAAGTTTGTCTGCAATACCATGGGCTTCATCAAGCAGAAGCGTCTTATCAACTTCTGCATGCAAGGTAATGATTTTTCTTGTCCCATAATCATGCACAGAGATATCATGAATGTCCTTTACTCCTTGTATTTCCCGTCCGATTTCCTTGACGTTTTTTACAAGATCGATATCAGGGGATTTCCCGATGAGGAACTGTGCTGAGGTTTTACCAAGTGTAAATCCGACATAGATAATTACAAGAGACACAATCACTCCGAAAACAGGGTCGAAAAGAGGATAACCATAAGAGGCACCGATGATGGAAATCCCAACACCAATATTAGTGAGGGCATCGCTTCTATGATGCCAAGCATCAGCAACAAGGATGTCGCTTTTGATTTTTTTTCCAAGAGCCACAGAATAGCGTGCCATCCATTCTTTGACGACCGCCTGAACGAATATAACACCACCGATAACCACAGCATACTGCTGATGGGTGATACTAATAGACTGTAGAATTCGTTCAATGGATTGTTGGATAAATCCGATACCGGTAATTGCCAGCAGAACCGCGATAATCATTGTTGCGATGTATTCCACTCGTCCGTATCCAAAGGGGTGTTTTGTATCAGAGGGTTTTTTTGCGATTTTAAAACTAACGATAACAATAAAAGAGGTTCCAACATCGGATAAGGTATGGACAGAGTCAGCAATCAAGGCAATGCTGTTGATAAATAACCCTAACGTCAGTTTCATGATAAAAAGAATCACGTTTCCTGTGATACTTACCTTTCCCTCGAGATAGCCGTATTTCGCTCGGACAGCAGGGTCATTGATATCTCCATAATCAGGGATGAGATTTAACCGTTTTTTTATTTT
>MUGE01000083.1:0-5904 GCA_002900545.1 Thermoplasmata archaeon M11B2D
TCATGAAATCTGCGCAGATGGCGAACAATATCGGATCAAAAACCCTCATCGTACACCCTGGATACTATGGGGAGTACAATCCGAAAAAAGCCTTAAAGGTCATTGTGAAAAACTCAAAAAAAATCATCAGTTTGTTTAAAAAAGAAAAACTGAAGGTAAAACTTGCTATGGAGACGATGGGGAAACAAAAGGTCTTTGGGAGCCTTGAGGAAATTATCGAGGTTTGCACCCATGTCAAAGACATCGTCCCGATTCTTGACCTTGGTCATATCCATGCCCGGGGAAACGGCTGTATTAAGGAACGGGAGGATTTCGAAAAGATCTTTGACAAACTCAAACCATTACGCTTACGACACTATATCATCCATATCACTGGCGTTCTTTATGACAACGGCAATGAGCTGTATCACGTCCCCATCAAGAAAGGGGATATGCCATTAGCCCCCCTCATTGATGTGATCCTAGACCGGAATCTGAATGTTACGCTTATCTCAGAGTCCCCTTTACTGGAACATGATGCAGTGTACATTCGGCTTCAGGTGGAAAAAGCAATTATGAAACGAACAGGCAAAGAAAGCGCGTATTATAAGGATCTCTCAGAGGTCATAAAGAAATGACGACCCCGGATACGTTTCATGAGTCTCTGCAGTACATTCAAAAGAAGATCAGAAGCATCCTTACAAACGTTCCTAGAGAAAACATCGAAAAGATCATTGAGGCGTTTTTCACAGCAAACCGTATCTTTGTGTATGGGGCTGGGCGGTCCGGCTTGGCTTCCAAAGCATTTGCCATTCGACTTGTGCATCTTGGGTTCCAGACGTTTGTTATCGGGGAAACCATCGGTGCACCGGTAAAAAAAGGGGATCTTGTCTGGATTGTTTCTGGTTCAGGGGAGACAATCCCCTCTGTGATGACCGCGGAGATAGCAAAAAACATCGGTGCTACCCTTGTCGTCATCACCGGGAAAAAACACTCACGAATCACCAAATTTGCGGATATCGCAATCATTCTTAGCGCAGACTGCCAAGAAAAGGAACAAAAACAATTCGCTCCGCTTGGAACATTATTTGAGGCAAGTACATGGATTTTGCTTGATGGCATTATCGCGGAGCTTATGGAAAAGAAAAAAGAGACAGAGGAATCCATGCGCTCCCGTCATGCGACACTTGAATTACCCTAAAGGTAACGGGTACATCACGAAACAAGAAATGGTTTTTCCTCCGGATATTTGCCTCTCACCCATATGTTTTTAAATCATGTCTTCACTACCGCTCTGCAAACCCGTGGTGATCATCAATGACGACTCCCAATAAACACGTCCGTCAACCAATTGTCAGTGTCCTTGGTCATGTGGACCATGGAAAAACATCACTGTTAGATTATATCAGAGGCTCCATGGTCGCTGCTAGAGAGGCTGGGGCGATTACGCAACATATCGGGGCTACGGAAGTCCCTATCGAAGCGATTTATTCAATATGCGGTCCGCTTCTCGGAGGAAAACGGTTTTCTGTCCCTGGTCTTTTATTTATCGACACCCCGGGTCATCATGCATTTACAACGTTACGGACCCGTGGAGGATCATTAGCAGACCTTGCGATCCTTGTTGTTGATATCAATGAGGGATTTCGTCCACAGACCCATGAGTCTATCACGATTCTTCGTCAATACAAAACACCGTTTATCATCGCGGCAAATAAAATCGATGCAATCAACGGCTGGCAACGTCTTGATGATATTGCACAGAATCGACTGATGCACCAACGTCCGATGGTTCAAACGCTCTTTGAAACGAAATTATATGAGCTGATCGGGACCATTTATGATAAAGGGTTTGAATCAGATTTATATCATAACATAAAGGATTTCCGCAAAAGCATTCCTATTATTCCGCTTTCTGCAAAGACAGGAGAAGGGATTCCTGAGCTTCTGATGGTCCTTGTCGGACTGGCCCAGCGGTTCTTGGAAAATCAGTTAGCAAGTGAAACGGCTGCAGGGAAAGGAACCGTGCTTGAGGTGAAAGAAGACGTCGGGTTGGGAACGACGGTTGATGCGATCATCTACAGCGGGGTGCTTAAAAAAGAGGATACCATTGTTCTTGGAACGCGAGATCAGCCTCTTGTCACAAAGATCAAGGCGTTATTAAAGCCAAAACCAATGGATGAAATCCGTGACCCGCGGGAACGATTCGAAAGCGTACGTGAGGTTCATGCTGCCTGTGGTATTAAGATTTCTGCACCAAATCTCGATCTTGTTGTCCCAGGGGCTCCTCTGCGTGTCACCTCTGACGACACAGAGGAGATCATCCAGGAGATAAAAAGCCAATCCCAGGTGAAGATAGATCTTGATAAGGATGGGTTGTACATCAAAGCAGATACCATCGGTTCCCTGGAGGCATTGGTGAAAGAATCCCGGGAGAAAGGTATTCATGTCAGAAAAGTAGAGATCGGGAATGTCTCAAAACGGGACATCATGGAAACTGATGCGGTCAACAATCCGTTAGATCGGGTGATTTTTGCGTTTAACGTAAAAATCCTTCCGGAGGCTAAGGAGGAGTTGGCGAACACCGAAGTCACCATCTTTAACGAAGATGTCATTTACACAATTATAGAGAAGTATGACCTGTGGTTTGCGAAGAAAAAAGAAGAGCTGGAGAAAAAACGACGGGAGGATTACATCCATCCAGGGATGATTAAGTTCCTGCCTGAGTACGTGTTTCGGGTTAGCCATCCTGCGGTGATCGGCGTTCGGGTCCTTGGTGGCCGAATCAAGGTGGATATGAGACTGATGGATCAAGAAGGGAAAAGCATCGGTAGCATCAAAGGTCTGCAGTGCGACAACAAAGCAATCACCGAGGCGCTTCAGGGCGCGGAGGTCGCCATTTCCATCGAAGGAGTCACGGTCGGCAGGCAGATCAAGGGCGGTGACATCTTTTTTACTGACATCCCTGAGAGCGATGCGAAAAAACTCAGACTCATGGACGTTCTTAATGAAGACGAGAAAGACGTGTTAAATAAAATATTTGACATCAAACGTAAGACAAACAAATTCTGGGGGATGTAACTCTCGGTTTTTACATCCATTTTCTAAACAAAATAATCCTGTGATTTAAATTTTTTTTTGAAGATATCGATTTTTACATTTTAAAAGAAACTCGTAACAAAAAAGGTGAAACTAATGTTGTAACTAAAGTTAACAGCACTGTAGTTGCAAGAATTTGCTCACCAATTTCTCCGATTAGTACTCCTTGTGATATAGCTGTACCAACAATGATTAGTGCCATTTCAAGTCGAGGAACCATTCCTAAACCGACCTGGAAGGCATTCTTATTTGTCATACCAGCAAGTTTGCCACCGATGCTGCAACCAACAATCTTAGCTAAAATACTTACAAGAATAATCACTGCTGCAAAACCAATCATATTAATTGATGTAAATACGGTTGGATCGACATTAGCGCCAACCCACACAAAGAACAAAGGAATAAAAAACCCGTAGCTTAGCACTTTGATGTCATCGATAACTTTTCTTGATTTCATCGCTTGACCGATAACGACGCCAGCGACAAATGCCCCTGTAATTCCTGCAATACCAGACTGATACGCAAAAAAAGAATACAGTAAAAATATCGAAAGAGAAATACTTAATAACGCTTTAGGCAGTTGTATTTTTTCAGAAAGATTGAAGATTCTATCGATAATTCTCAAACCAATAAAGAGGAAAAGAACGAAGAAAATTAGTATTTTAAGGCCAAGAAAGGTGATGTCCATTGGTGTCGCGACACCAAGAACGGAGACAAATAGAATAATAGCTATTATGTCATCAATAACAGCCGCTCCTAAAATTGTCAGACCTACTTCATTATTCAACTTATGAAGATCAAGTAATACACGGACTGATACGCCCACGGAGGTGGCAACAAGAATCAATCCCATGACAAGTCCAATATGCCAGGTGAAACCAAAAAAGTATGACACTAACACACCGAACAGTAAAGGTAATATCACCCCTCCAATTGCAACAAAAAGAGAAGTTTTTTTTACTTTCTTTAAATCTGAAAAGTTGATCTCCAAGCCTGAAAGGAACATCAAAAAAAGAATGCCTAGTTCAGCAAGAAACGTAAACGCCTCAGAAGTATAGGAGAGTTGAGGGAGCTGTATTGTTGCAGAAAACACGGTAAAGGACTTGCCTGCGAGCATGCCAAGTCCAAAACCTCCTAAGAGCAGACCTGCAAATATCTCACCGATTACCGGAGGTTGTTTCAGTCTATCAAGGAGATAGCCGAACAATCGTGCGAATATTAGGGCAAGGGCTACTGAGAGAACGATTTCAAAAATCTCGATTTCATTTGCCGTATCGGTCAACCTTCTTCAAGCGAATGATATTGGGTCGCTTTATAATATTTCTGAATTAATCGATGTAACGTGATTTCCCCTATTAATTTCTTATTTTTCACAACCGGGAGACGGCGAAGTTGATACTTTTTCATCCGCTTTAAAATGTCGATTATTTTTTCATCGGGTTTGCATGTAATTATTTTGGTTGACATGATATCTTCCGCTGTTTTTACAGTTCCGTACTGAAGAGAACGGATATCAGGGACACCAAAAACATAGGGGGAAAAATTTCTCGGTGAAAGGGTGGTAAGGATATCATGTTCAGTGATCACCCCAATAAGTTCTTTCTTTTTTTTGTCGTTGATAACCCAAATATGATGCCGTCCACTTAGGATGTTAAGCACATTTATGATATCCTCATCTTTTTCTATGATAGGGAGGTCCCACAGATTGTCGTTCATTAGCTTTTCAACAGGAAGTTCATAGAAATCAGTGATAAGATGATTCTTCATGTCTAAACCAAATCGCATAAGAATATTTAATATCTACCAATTCAGTGAAGCGTTCCTTAAGATGTTGGAAAATTTCATAACGATTAAATATAGCATTCTTATTGCCCGCAGTGGAGGAGTTCATTTATGGAACCTATTACAATAATAATAGCGATCAGCGGATTTGTCGCCTTGCTTTTTGCCGGGTATCTTATTTTTAAGATACGCAGGGAAAGCTCTGGAACTGAAAAAATGCAGGAGATAAGCAATGCGATACGGGATGGAGCGATCGCGTTTTTAAACAGTGAAAATAAGGTGTTAGTCGTCTTTGTTGGAAGTATCACCGCTATTCTTCTTGCGGTGTCATTCATCCCAGATAGTGGGATGCATTGGGGCACCGCCCTTGCTTTTATTGTCGGTGCTATCCTGTCGATTCTTTCTGGGAACATCGGGATGCGTATCGCAACGATGGCAAATGCAAAGACAGCGCAGGGAGCGAAAACCAGCATCAACAAAGGTCTATCCATTGCTTTTTCAAGTGGAGCGGTCATGGGAATCTGCGTGGTTGGCCTTGGGGTACTTGGTGTTCTTGGAATGTTTCTTCTCTTTGCAGAAGTTCTTGGGTATGAACTGAACGTTACCACTAATATCCTCTTTGGGTTTGGGTTTGGAGCATCATCAGTCGCCTTATTTGCCCGTGTCGGGGGCGGGATTTACACAAAATCAGCTGATGTCGGGGCAGACCTTGTCGGGAAAGTCGAAGAAAACATCCCTGAGGATGACCCGCGGAACCCAGCGGTGGTTGCGGACCTTGTTGGTGATAACGTTGGTGATGTCGCTGGTATGGGTGCGGACCTTTACGAGTCATATGTGGAATCCATTATCGCTCCCATGGCACTTGCAGCGATCGTGGGTGGGTTTGCGCTGCAGACCTACGGTAGAAATGCGATTATTCTGCCGTTGTTAATCTCTGCGATCGGCATCTTCTCATCGATCTTGGGTATGTTCTTTGTACGGACTGGAAAGAAATCAAACGTCTATTCGGCGATGCGCAATGGTCTTTTCGCAAGCACGATTCTT
>MUGE01000084.1:0-5857 GCA_002900545.1 Thermoplasmata archaeon M11B2D
AGACATTCTAAAGAGCCCAAACCCACATATTAATATAAACATATAATAGATAAATCTATCTATATTTTTCAGACAGAAAAAATTTCTTTTTTCCCCGCATTTTTCAGGTGATTTGTACCCCATTAACCAGAACGATTAGTAAGATGTTTCATAAAAATAATTCAAAGAATGAATTGCACTCTTATTCAAACGGCTTATGTACAGCGAGTTCCACAGAGTCATTACCAGTCAAGAGGGCCCCAGTTCCGGCTTTGGCACTTCGGGCACACATACGTCGTACGGCCTTTCTCAGACTCGATTTTCACAGGTGCGACGAATTTCGTTTCACATTTTTTACATTTGTAGAAGTTCACCATTTTACAAAGAAAGAACGAAATACTACTTAAAAAACTTTTTTTAACCAAAACGAAAAAAACCAAAAGAAACAAACTGCAGTCTTCCTTCAATAGATTTTTACCTGCATTAGCATTCTGGGATAGAAAACCAAACGGTGAACCATGTGGCAGAAAAAAACGTAAAAACACAAGACACCCCTTTAGAAGACCGGGAGACACAGATCTTCAATCTCCTCTGCAACATCTCTCTGCTGCTCATGGCTCTTGTCACCAGCGCGTTTTCAGAACTGCTTACCACGGTTTCAAAAGAGATGGTTGCTGCCATACATGCCAGCCTTAACGCCGCTGAAGCGGACACAAAAAACCTTGCAGACCTGCAAAGAACACTCCCTCGTCACATAACAGACGAACTTCTCCAGATGAAACAAGACCTCAAAACACAACTGATGGAAAAAAAACCGCAGCTTGCTGCTTTTCTGACAGACCCGCGCTTCGACATGGGCATCGCCATTGTTGAGCATACACCTTTTCCTTTACCAAAACTAACCCAGGACCTTTCTGAACCACATCTCCTAGGCTACCTTGCCTTGCTTCAGACAAACGACCAACGGTTCTCCACGATGTTCCAAGAGCTTCTCGACTGGATGAACACCTTACCACAACCCCCGAAAAACAAATAAAAAAAGGAGAGGCGGTGGTTACTGATATCCACCGATTTTTAATGAAGGGTCACCAAGCAGCTGCCATTGCTGGACGGTCTTCTGGTCAATCCCGTCCCAGCCGGGGTCAATGCGCCAATAGCTGTACTCCCAGGTCTTGAAATGAGAGATATATTCGGAGATCGCTTGGATATACACCATCCCAAGGATCGTATTGTTTTTGTCCTCTGCATAGGTCATCCCGTACTGTTTGTAAAACTCGGTGTTCAACCACCCGTCACCAGGACCAATCGTGCACACGTCACCTTCCGAACCCCAGCCATACCCGGTGTTACCCATCGTCGCAATCGACCCAGTATGCGGCATCTTCACCATGTACCATCCCCAGCACTCGGACAGAGGGACACCATAGGTAAACATATGCATCGGCAGCCACCCATCAAGAAACGCAGGGATCATCGAGACGCTAAACATGCTGTTATGACAGCCACCTACACTTGTCACCGGCAGTTTGTCCGTATTGGTCAATTTCCGCATCGGAAACACAGGGAAATGTAGAAACGGGAAGTACCGCGACGCCTGCATGACAAGCAGGCCTTCGACCTGGCCGTACTGACGGTTACCAGGAATCCCCGGGTAATGGTCCCCCCACCATCCTGGACTGCCATGACCTGAGAAGTACGCAAGACCATAGCCGTTGCTAAACTCCTCTATGACATCCGATTGTTCGAACCATTTGCCATTGGAGGTAAACACGCTGTTTGTCTCAAAATCATCAGGCATAAACGTCAAAGCCCCGCCACGTCCATGGAGGGTTTTTTCACCGACCACCCATTCACCCTCGTAATATGTCTGCATGCCGTCACGGGTAACAGTAAACACGGGTGTCTCATCCTCGTTTTCTATCCAGAGCTCTAAATCTGTCAGATTCCCATATGGCTGTGGGTCATAGCATTTTCCCCGGATGGTGAGCACGCCATCGACATAAGAGATGTTCGCCCACCAATACAGATCGTTACAATACGCCTCCCTGTCATTCGGTAGATAGGTATAATCGGTGTTTCCAAGGGTGTTTCCATTGGAAACGGAGACTATCTCTGCGATCGGAGGCGCAGGATACCCATCTTGCAATGCAGGGTTCAGATGATCATCATGGTTAAAAGTGATGTTCGTTGCAACGGACTTATCGACGGTGACATGGATCTCATCGATCGGTCCTGCCTCCACACCATTAAATGCCTGTGCATAAATCGTATAGGCTCCATCCGGCACCCCGGTGGTGTTCCACTGGATGTCCCAGTCCTCTTGGTCCAGGAACCCGTCCCCCGATATCACGATGATGCGATTAAACCAACTTGGGTCCGCAGGTTGCTTCTCGTAATTGATGATCTTATCGACGACGTTTTTTGCCTCACGGGTGTTCCTGCAGGCAAGTCTGCCGAACGCGACATCAGGATATAAATCCAGATCGTCACGTAAATCATCCCCAGACCATTCTGCAAACCTGCCGTTCCCATTCGAATCCCAATTTTCAAACTCCCCGCCTTCCTTGTAGATATCCCCATAGTACAAATCAGAAATGAATCCTGGCTCGTCGCTGGTGAAGTTATAGCTCTCATCGCCATCCCACTGGAAGTTCGAATACCGAACTGGGAGATGCCATGACTTCGAGCCTTGGTTTATGTCATCTTTTGCTATTGCGATGATATTTGATTTCAACCCGCCGAACAGAAGAACATACTTCACACCCCAGTTTTCCAACGCATCCTTGATGAAATATTTAATCTTCTCTGGCTTATCCGTACCTGAATACTCCTCATAAATCTCCTCGGTTGTCATAAAAACTGTCTGCATACCCATATCGATTTTATGGGTTACCAGTCGTTGGATCTCTGTTGAGAAGACCTCCGAACCGATGATCACCAGGTCATAGGTGCTTTCTAACGGAAAGGGAGACCCAGCTGATTGCTTATACCGCAGGACCATGGTAAATTCCTCAGCGATCGTTACCTCACCAGAGACAGGTCGATAGCGTACTGGGAATAGGTTAACGGTCACCAATGTCACATGCTCGCCTGCGGGGTTCAGCCCACATCCCGCATGAACACCATACCACGCGTCAGGATACAGGGTATCACTTGCGTACACCTGCATATCCTTTTCAGAGGAGAGGACTGCTCCATCGTTCTGTGAATAGGCAACAGGCGCTGGTGCTGGCCGGATTTCTTTTGAAAGCATCTGCGTCTGCATCTGTCCTGGTTGCACTTCCACCTCAATGTCAGTGACGCCAAACGGCAACTCATAGAGTTTTATCAATCGTGGAACCATTGGCTGACCAGGGTTCAGTAGATATGACTGCTGATCATCTATCTGAACCAGAATATAGTCGTTTACACTTTCCGTGACCCGGAACAATGAGCCATCGACAGAAACAGTTTCAACAATCGTCTGCATCGATGGCAGAGGAATGTTCTTCACGTTGGTTGCGACTGTCCCAAACCCGCTTATAATTAAAACTCCTATAACGAGTATGCTTATCCATTTTTTCATAACATATGCCCCTTATCTTGTACTACTATTATTGTCTATATACTATATAAACCATGTTCTTCAAAGGAACTCTTCTTACGAGGATGACCGTGTCCATGTTTTAAACTATGGATACATCAGATACTAACTGCAGAGGATTTGGAACAGCCTGGTACCTGTTGCAGGGAGTTGACTGGCTTAGAGAATCATGGTCATCAATGTCTTTAACGCAGGGAACCGTTGCAGTAAAGCAGACAAGAGATTTAAGAACAAAGATCTCACAGGACGCAGGTCAAAAGGTGTTTTCAGATATATAGTGATGGTATCGTAATCATAGGGGTCCATGGCGTTGACCACCTTGACAGTTCCATTGAACGCCTTGTTCTTTTCCATGGGGGCTACCACCTGCACCTCTACAGTGATTTCCTCATCCTCGGGGGTAAGTCCTGTTCCATTCAGCGGTGTGAATGTCCACTCTCCCCAGTCAGGCCACTCGGTAATCTTCCAATCAAGTTCAGAGGATGGTTCTCCTATGTTCTGTACTGTGAAAGTACCAACGACGGTCGCGCCTGGTTTTATTCCTGTCCAGGTCAACTCTCCCTCGCAGTCCAAATCAGCATAGCTTGGGGTCCACCCGGTGGTGTACCCCTTGATGCAGAAATTCGCGGTGTGATCCCATGTCGGGTCGGTGAACACATAATCATAGAGATCAAGCCAGGAAGACCCGCTTTTATAGTAGCTCTCCCCTGCGTTAGCCGCTGAAATCACCACAGTACCCCGATCATTGCCGCCTAACAGCACAGGGACTTCAGAGGTCCGATCAATAGCGTGCCCGCCTGAGAAAAGCTTCAGATAGATATAGAAATCATCACCTTCCTCGAACCAAACAGGACTGGGAAACGAAACGGTATGATACCCTTTATAGACGATAGATCCGGTGATGGAACATCGTTCATCCAAAAGTGCGCCTCCCTCGAACCGATCATATACCTTTACCTCATACTCCACGGTATCTGCGGCGGTATAGAAGCTGACTGCTTCCAACGCCTCATCTCCGTTCGTCACAAACGCGTTAAAGGCTTCACTGACACCAGAGAGCGTATCCCGCCACCCATGATAATCATGGAAATAGGTGTAGTTGTATATCATAAGCTCAACATCCTGGTAGGATACTGCTCCCATCTCAGGATGTTGGCCACTATGCTTGTCATAATATGAAATCCAGAAATATCCGCCTTCTGGTCCCCACCCAGATCCCCAGCTGTTCTTGCATAACCAGGCGCCAGGGTTTGGTGCTTGCGTCACTTTGGCATCATCCCATCCAACGATTGCGATCGCATGGTTTGGGTCAGCAGTGCTGCTTGGCGGTTGATAATGAGCAAGGTAACTGCCGAAGTTTTGGATATAGTTGCTTGAATAGTACATGCATGTTCCAATAACACCCTCGGTCATGATCTTCTCCTTGATCGTGTTGATGTTACTGAGGTCCGAACCTGCAACATACCATTCAATGTCACGAGGGTAAAACAGCTGATAGGCATTGCTATATCTCGCGGGCGGAGAGTAATACCATGCGTCATCGTATTCGGTGGGATCGTTTGCATCCTCACAGAATACCGCTCCATCACGACGGGTGATATAGGCAGAGGTAATCAGATAATCTCCTCCCTCATGCACTGTAAGTCCACTTCCCTGGCAATCATCATTATTAAACGTGTTAAACCCGTTCCACCAATCAAGATGATACTCTGCAAGATTCGGCTCCTCGGTATTTCCTGTTTCATTCCAGTTTCCCGTCATTAGCAGGTTTCCCTCAATGGCAGCCATCGCCCCGTGGGTCCAACATGTCCCCCCTCTTTGGCTCTTCACAGAGGTCACATAGTTGACGCCACCTACATTTCGTAAGTCAAAGGAACTAGGTGGTGTCAGCAGAATACTACTTTTAGTGGTTTGCGCAGGCAGTGCAATAGGATTGAGGTTGGTTTTTGTCTCATAGGTAAGAGCACTTGCTGGTGCGATGACAAGAACAGCAATCATCAACACAAGGCATACTTTCCATATTACGTTTTTTTTAACCATTCTACTATCCCCTTGTTTTATCTATTATCTCTGTAGTAATTACTATAGACTTTCTATATATAAATGTTCGCGAAATACAAAGATTTCTTTGTTAACATAATCCTACTTGTGTTGGTGCCTTGCATACATCTTTCTTATGAGTCCTTTCTTTTTTTTTTTTTTTTTGCACAAATGGCTTGGGCTGCTGTCCGCTGAATTTTTATCAAAATACTAGATGAGACTGAATGTTTTTTCTCATCTTGACATCGATAGCAT
>MUGE01000085.1:0-5823 GCA_002900545.1 Thermoplasmata archaeon M11B2D
ACGCAAACGCCCAGAAAACGATCGGAAGAAAAATCACCACATAAAAATATCGATATGCAAACGAGTGTTTTTTTTCGTTCGTCTCTGACATAGATACGAGAGGGACAAGATACACTTGTTATTTAAAGTCAATGGAAAACATTCACCAGTGCTCGTAACGCACGATTTCCTTTACCGTCTTTCTTTTTTTTGACTGTAGCAGGGTCTTGGTGATCTGCTCCACAACCCCTTTCTGAGCCACCGGATAGCCGAGTGGTGTCAGCGCCACGATACGAATCCTCCGGGGAATGTCAAGAAGTTTTTTCAGCTTCTCCTCATGAAATCCTGCGACCCAGCAGGTGCCAAGGCCAACATCTGTGGCTGCAAGGACCAAATGTTCAACGGCAATGGCGGTATCCACGGTATAATACTGGATGGAATTATTCGTCACACTCTCTGCAGGATCAGCACAGCATACAATCAAGACCGGTGCTGTTTTTAACCAGCGGTTAATCACGCTTGTCTTTGCGATGTGCGCGATGGTTTCTGTGTTCTTAATGACAATGAACCGCCAGCATTGCTTATTGACGGCGGATGGTGCAAGCCGTGCACATTCTAAAACATAGAGGATCTTCTCATCTTCAACAGGTTTTTTACTATACTCGCGAATGCTTGTCCTGGCGTGAATCACATCGATGAACTCCATGATGCTTCCTCGTTTGGTTCTCGTGGGGATAACAAAGAAAACGATATAAACGCTATGGTGCAAAGAACAAGAGACATACAGAAAAAACAAAATCATACAATAATGGTGCAGCAAGAAAAAAAATTCTGACAACCGATAAGATATAAGAGCAGAACAAATTCACTGATTCGATTACTAAATATATTTCAACAGGTGTTGGTTAAAATCGAGATGTACCAGAACTGCAAAGAAATAAAAAAAATACAGAGGAGGAGCCAGCACGGCACCTCATCACCTTTTGGCTGATTATAGAGAGGTCTGGTTTGGCTTACGACCGGAGAGCACGCAAGATAGAAAAGATCGTTCCTGTATTACTACCCGTGTCTGCCCGTCGTTGGAAGATTCTTGAGAAGAGCGCTTGCCCTAGCCCAATCTTTTCCATATGGATGTTGCCAAAAAAGGTAAACGATCCGTACGCAAACCTATGGAAGGGACCAAACCGGGACATTGACATCGGCCCGATAAGAAAACCACCGGTACACTTTTTAAAACTGATAAGGCCCCGCTGTGTCTTGAACGGACCGACCGTCCGATAGTGCGCCTGCAAGGCATAGAAAGACACGCCGAATCGAGATTGTTGGAAGTTGTAGAAAAAGCCGGTGATCGTCGTATGTAGCACCAATCGTGAGGCAAATGCTGCTCCCACCACGAGCCAGGGCAGGATATGGAACCGCCATTTGGTGATGTTTATCTCATCAACGGCGCTCTTTCCGTTAACATCGTAGACGATGACCTTGATGGTCCGCGTCAGTGACATCCCGTTAAACTGGATGATCGGTTTCCAATACCATTCATAGGGTGTTTCGTTGACTGTACCTAGTAAATTACCGTCTGCAAAAAATTCAACCCGATCGATGCTGACGTCAGAGACAACATCCGCCGTAATCGTAATCGGACCATAGACAATGGTATTTCTACCGATGTTAAAGCGTTCCACGTCATTAAAGTAAAATTTGTTTTCTACTGGTTTGGTGATGGTAACGGATAACTCGGTTTCTGATTTTGTAGTAAACACCCATAGAGGTCCTTGAGTCGAGGCGTTATGATTATCAAAAGCGACAATACGCCAGTAATACATGGTGTTGTAGTCAAGGGGATCTGCGGGTTGATAGCTTGTATTTGTTATATTCTCTGCAACCAGCACAGGATCACTGGTATTTCCAAAATATATATCATAACTAACTGTGTCTTCCTCATCAGGATCGCCTCCCTCCCACGAAAGTGCGACATCTATCGCAACTTCGGTCGAACCGTTTTCCGGTGTTTCGTTGCTGGGCGTGTTAGGCGGGCTGTTTATTTTATCTTCTGTAGTAAACTCCCATTCTGGTCCTTCAGTAAACAGACTTTGATTGTCCCAGGCGATAATCTTCCAATAATAACGAGTGCTGTAATTCATTTTCTCTGGGGAGAAGCTTGTGTTGGTGTGATTTGACACAACCAAGGCGGGGGGGCTTTCCGTCCCGAAATAGATGTCAAAGGTGACGGGGTCCCCATCAGGGTCCTCACAAACCCAGCTAAGAGTCTCCAGGACTGAGACATTTGTCGACCCATTTGCAGGGGTCGGCTCACTCGGGACATTCGGGGGGTTGTTTTCACTTGGTTCAGCGCCGGTCCTTGGTGCAAAGGGGATGGTGAAGGTTGAGACCACCAGGACAAAGGTAAGGACGTAGACGGTGCTTATGCGCATAAATGAATAGGTATTCATTTTTCGATTATTCATGGTCATGGTTTTTCCTCCAATATTTATTTCTGCCGATTTACATAATACTTGTGAGATATATATAAATTTCTATAAAACGTCTTAAGGAGAGCCATATGGAGGAAAAAAAGCCAATTAATCATCACGAATTAGAGGTACCTCTAAAAGTATTAAACCAGCAAAAAGATACCGCCACAAAATGCTTGCAAAACTCGCTGTGGAACTGATCTTTCTTGCCTCATCGATCATCACCCTTTATCTGATCCTCCGACGACGATACCTATACCTTCGCCTTGGCATGAGAAACATCCAGATTGACACTTACTTCCTTGGAGCACTGCTTGGTCCTCTGCTCATCGTCCTTTTTGGCATCCTTAACGTCTCACAGATACTTACAGGCCTTGGTGGTGTCGGCAGTCTTAACCCCTTTGGGATCCTTGTATTGTTCCTAGCAATGGTGTTCATGAGTATCTTCCTTGACATTACAGGGTTTTTCGAATATTGCGCACGCATCGCATTACAATACGCAGGCGGTAACGGACGACGCCTCTTCTTCACCGTGTATATCACAATCTCCATTCTCACCATCTTTACCTCAAATGACATCATCATCCTGACCTTCACCCCCTTTATCTACTATTTCTCGAAAAACGCAGACATTGACCCTAAACCCTACCTCATCGCAGAATTTTTCGCAGCAAACACCTGGAGCATGATGCTGTATATCGGAAATCCTACCAACATTATGCTTGCCGCCGCGTTTGACTTGCGATTCGACGAGTACACCAGATGGATGTTACTTCCTGCGCTTACTGCAGGACTGATGAACATGACCCTTTTATATATCCTGTTTCGAAAACGCATCAACACACCACTGCGGCACGTAGATGGAATCAACCCGCGGTCTGCTATCACCGATAAAAAAAGCACGATTCTTGGGCTTAGCATCCTTATTGGTTGCATACTTTGTCTTGCTATCGCTCCTTCCCTTGGCATTGACATGTGGATAATCTCCCTTGGATTTGGACTTGCATTGCTCATCATCCTTCTTTTGCGTGATTTCTATGTCCTCGTAAGGAAAGAGGATTTTGATAAAAAACATTTCACGATCGGGCGGACGATACGAAAAATACCGCTGAGCATCATCCCATTTGTTCTGTCCCTGTTTATCACGGTCGAAGCACTCCGAGTATACGGCGTCACAAGAGATGTTGGTGTATTTCTCAATAGTATGCTTGATGCTTCGACAACCACCACCACCTTTATCTATGGAATTTCCTCTGCGTTTGCAGCAAACATCCTTAACAACATCCCCATGACGGTTGCCTACGTCCCTATCGCAGCAGCAGCCTCTGAAGCAAACCGTCTCCCAGCGGTTCTTGCGACAACCATTGGCTCCAACCTTGGAGCGACCATCACTCCGGTCGGCGCACTCGCTGGCATCATGTGGATGAGCATCCTTCATGACAAAGATGTCACTATCACGTTTAAGGAATTTGTCATGTACGGATTTCTTGTCACCCCTCTCACCTTGCTTGTCTGCTTAGGCGTTCTTGCAGCGGAGTTTGTGCTCTTCTAAGAAAATCAAAACCTAAAACCATATACCCTGGAATAGTATTACCACCCCTGATATGGAATCATTAATACGCATAAACAACCTAAGTAAAGCCATCGCAGGAAAACAACTCTTTGAAGATACTTGCTTTGACATCTACACAGAGGACTGCATCGGGCTGCTTGGACCAAACGGATGTGGAAAAACCACCCTGTTTAACATCATCCTCGGAAAAGAACAACCGACAAGCGGCGATGTGCAAAAAAAAGAAGAACTTCGGATCCGCTGCCTCGAACAAGAACCGGTACATCGCACTGACATCACGGTCTGCGATTTCTTTGCACGAACAACACATGCAGAAGCCATACACCATCAACTAAGGATGTTAGAACAACAACTCGAAGACCCTGCGATCTACGAGACAGCAGAGCATCAAGAAATCCTTGAAAAAATCAGAACACTGCAGATGCAGACAAACAAAGCAAGCAGCGCCGCACGACTTGAAGCCGTACAACCGCTGCTCAAAGAACTTGGGCTTTTCTCAATTACCACAGATATACAGCTCCATGAGCTCTCAGGTGGTGAACGTCAAAAAATAGCACTTGCCGCAGTTCTGACCCAGCCACAAAACTGCGACTTGCTTCTCCTTGACGAACCAACCAACCATCTTGACATCGAGACCATCGAATGGCTGGAACAGAAAATTGCGGAAATCTCCTGTGCAGTCGTCATTATCTCACATGACCAGTACCTGCTTGGTGACCTCATAGACCGAGTCTTTGAATTTCAAGGGACACATCTTTGGCTCTATGAAGCGTCATACGAAGAGTATGAAGAGCAAAAAAAAATACGAGAGCATATCAAGAAGCAGGAATACCAGAAAGCGTCCGTCGAGATGAAACGACAACTCGCCTCTATCAAAAAGATCACCAGAAGAAACCGCTACACAACTCAGATAAACAGCCGCATCAAACAACTAGAAAAACTTAAACGCATAGAAAATCCTGTACTGAAAAATTATCTTTTCAAATTCCATTTCAACACTGCGTTTAAGTCAGGGAAAAACATCGCAGACAGTAACGACCTTTCAAAAAACTTCGGTGAAAAACAACTTCTTTCGAATATCAGTTTTGAAATCCTTGCAGGACAAAAGATCGGTCTTATCGGTCCGAACGGCTGTGGAAAAACAACCTTCCTAAAGCTGCTTACAAGGGAAGAAACACCAACACAAGGAACCCTTTCTATCAGCCAGGGTGTCAAAGCCGGGTACTTCGACCAGGGGCACCTTTCACTACATACTGAAAATACCTTGGTTGAGGAAGTCCTCCGTGGACATAAAGACCTTAGTGCGGAGGATGCAAAGGCGCTTCTCGGACAATTTCATTTCAAAGGAACAAACCTAGAGAAAAAAGTCGGACATCTCTCCGGTGGAGAAAAAGCTCGTCTTGCGTTCCTCCGACTCATCATGGAACCGTATAATCTGCTCCTTCTTGATGAACCGACGAACCATATGGACATAGAATCGAAAGCAGCGATTGAAACTGCGCTTAGCACCTATGACGGGACGGTCGTTGTCGTTTCGCATGACCGTAGATTCCTTGATACGGTGGCCGACACGATTTTTTTTATTACCAACTCGGATCTTCGGACCTACACCGGTAACTATTCAATGTTTCGTCTACAGCGCCAAAAAGAGCTGACAGACTATTCGGGCAGAGATCTTGCGTATCTTTCCACCTCTCCACTTATCAAGTATAAAGTTACAAAAGGGTTCACGCTCTGGACAATAAAAAAGAAGCACGTCATCGGAGAGGAGATTTACATCGGTGACCATCACCGTAGTAT
>MUGE01000086.1:0-9330 GCA_002900545.1 Thermoplasmata archaeon M11B2D
AATCTCTAGGTCGATTTAAACGTTTGGAATAGATAAAAATACCAGTACAGGCAGGCAATTCAGTGTTTAAGGAGGGATTTCTCCCATCCACCTAAAAATATTTATAACAATATAACTTATAATTATATCATACTACAAAGATGCGTAACCATGAAGAAAAGAACAGCACCAATTCTCATCGCTCTGCTCATTGCCTTTGTCCCAGTGTCGACCATCGCAACTGCACATAATCCTCTGATGTTTGAAAAAACAGAGTCAGCATCCCCAGGGGAAGTCATTGCATTAACATGTTCTTACCCCTACCCGACCGTAGGTCAACCAGTTCATCTTATCATAACCATGGAAGGAAAATCAAAGGAACGATTCACCCAACCCCTCATAGTAACCGATGAATTTTCCGGACTTGTTGCAACGGATGGCGAAATGAAATGGATTTCCGGAAACATCACGGTAAGTCGTAGTAATATAACCATAGGTATGTTGCCAACGTATGTTAAGAGAATCGCATGGTACCCTTCAGTAGTGGGAAACCATACGTTTTATGTCACCGCAGGGTCATCTCCAAAGAAACATCTCACCATCAGTGTCGCTTTTGACGTCGAAGGCATCATCGCTCCTTCTCTAGGATGCCCCTCCATTATCATAAAAAACACCACAAGCACTCTTACAGTGACCATCTCAGAAGAAAGAGGGAAAACAGAAGAACCTACTCTGATAGAGATGGTAACCTTACAATCCATTACCAGTGCCAGTTCTTATCATTTGGACAATCAGACTGCGATATGGCGCACCTGGATAGACCAAGGGGAAGATATCATCGAGGAGGAACTAATCGCCTCATATGACATTTCTACCATCCCTGAAGGACTCTACAACATCTCGGTTACGACACCAAAAAAGAGTTACAGCTGGCCACATGCAGTACAACTACGGGATGTAGAACCCTTGGAATATACGGTTGTTCACCTCTCCGATATCCATATTGGAAAATACCTTAATTCTGTAAACGAAAAAGATGAACTCATCCGCCTCATCACCTACATAAACGAGAACATCCACCCTCATTTTGTGATCCTCTCAGGGGACCTAGTGGACTGGTACAACAAGAAAGCCAAACGGAATGTGTATTTGGAGCTACAAGAAGCATTACTGTTCTGCGACTCCCCGGTTTTCACCACGCCAGGAAACCATGATCGATACGGCAATAGCCTCCTCTTCCTCTATGTCCCGTATACAAATCTGACATCCTATCATCGGTTTCTTAACCCAATGAGCGATTACTCATTGAAATACGGAGACATAAACTTCATCTACCTTGACTCAGGATATGAATATAGCAGATGGGAGATCAAACCGCAAATCTTGAGCCCGACGCCGGAAGCAAGCGGTCTGACGACTGCTCAGATGTATCTTCTTGAGACCATCTGGGGAAATACACAGATGAACCAGATAATCATCATGCATCATCCTGCAGTAAACAATGAAAACGATACAGGGCTTGGTGCGTTACCAAACGATCTTCCCAGCGGTAATAATGAGTGCATCGCATTTCACAGAGGAGATTTTATCTCATATTGTCTTCAGAACAATGTCTCACTCATCCTCACAGGTCACACCCATAGAAACCAGGTGTTCACCTATTTAGGAAAAGAACCGCAGAATGCTTCCGCATGGCCGTTGTTCGTTCAAACAGACTCAGCAACCCTTCGAAGGCAAAATAACGGAGGGCGCGTCATCCATATAATAAACAACAGGGTCCTTAGCTACGAACATGTGGTATTTTGTTAGCCTTCCTTCTTTTTTCCATAAAGGAAGAATGGACCAATGACGATGTACACGACAAGACCTGCAAGAAGTAACAGAGGGGCGACATTCGAGTACATGCCGTCAAGCACAAGAGTGACAATGATAAAAACAGCGATGATTATATTTACTTTCACCCCTGGTTTGGGGAAACGAATCGAAGAAATCATCGCAAAAGAAAGGATGACGATAATTGGGAGAACGACCCAAAGCTCAGTTTTGAGATACGATGCTGCAACCAAAAATAGAGCACTTGCAGAGGTCGGCAGGCCAATAAAGAACCGCTCCTGTTTTAAAAGAGAAAAGGAAGAAAGGCGAATCACGCTGCAGATCAACGAGAACACAAGCACGATTCCAACAATAAGATGCGTAGAAAACCCAGAAGCAAAAAAATCATAGTAGGTCATATAGAGGAGAACAAGAGGCGCAACTGACAATGAAATCATATCAGCGAGAGGCTCAAGATACCCGCCAATCTGTCCATTCCCCAGTCTCCTGGCGATCATCCCGTCAAGACCGTCCGCAAGAAGACCAAGAAGAATCAACGAAGCAGCCAGATGGAGCTGATGAGAAAACACCAAAAGCAATGCAAGAAATCCTAGCACTGCATTTAGAAGTGTCACAATATCTGCGACAGAAAGCAGTTTAATCATTGATTTGTGCAATGGTATCTTCTCCTGCCTTAATTGTATCATGAATATGAATCACCAATTCTTTAATCCTTTTTTCTGGCAGATACACATCGACACGAGACCCCAGTCGGATAAGACCGATTTTTTCGCCTTTTTTCGCTATAGTTCCTTGTTTGACATACGGGACGATGCGACGGGCGACAGTCCCTGCAATCTGAACAATTTTCATCAGACCGATATCGGTTTTTATTAGAAGAATCACCCGCTCATTAGAATCAGATTCTTTCGTAAACGCTGGCACATGACCTCCGACATGATGGACGATACTTGCAATCGTCCCATCAAGAGGCATACGGTTCACATGGACATTGTGGATGTTCATAAACGTAGAAACCTTAACGCAGGAACCAACATCAGGGTCTTGCAGATGGACAATTTCTCTAATCTTACCGTCTGCTACCGCAACGACACCAAGACCGATACTTCGATGAGGGTCCCGGAAAAAAACAATGAGAAGACAAGAAATCAAAAAGAACATCAAAGAAAAAGCAAGGAGAATCATTGACAGCAGATCACGGGTACAATAGGTAAAGAGAAGGAAGAACAAAGTGATGATAAACGACCCAAGAATCCAAGGTAACCCTCCTTTTGCGATATGGATCATGGTTTCTTCCTTTGGAATCGTTTAAAAAAGAGTTCCACTGGTCCGTTCCGCCTCGGTAAGGTAATGATGCTAAGTATCTCATCATACAGCTCAGGTACGACCTTAAACGTGACAAATAACAGGACAATCAGAGCTAGTAAGGACCCTGTTTTTCCAATCACATTATGAGCAAGCTCAAAGGAAACCATGCCGCTTCCAACCATATATACGACGCTTGCGTTACGAATAAGATTTAAAAAATAAATGGGGACGACCGTCACAAGCAGACCCAATGCTTTGCGTTTCAAGTGTATGCGCGGGAGAGCACCAATCATACCAACGAACAACACCATGGACTGAATCGCGGTACACGCAAAGATGATCATGATTGGTGTGTTGTTGTAAATGATAAGCGCGTGATCCCTACTAGTTCCAATCCCAAACAGATGCAACACATCTGCAGTCTGCGCAGCCACTGTTTCAATAAGCCACTCCTGCAACCCAGGGATGATACCGTTTTCAATCGTAAAATAGATAATCCCTGCGAGAAACGTGCCGCCAGCAATCCAATTCAAACATGAGACAAAGTCCCGCCAGCAATCCAATTCAAACATGAGACAAAGTCGTTTCTTTGCATGGAAAGCCATTCATGATACGCCATATAGACAAGCACGTATACGCCGATAATGCAGACCGTAGCGTTGAAAACATCGCCACCTTCAGAGAAATACAATAAGTTTGGCATGGTCGCCCAGAAGAACGAAAACAAACCCCATCCAACGATTTTAATCGCACTTGCGGTGCTCTTCTTTCTATAAAGAAACCCAAAACCAAGGAACAGTAAGCCAAGAAACAAAGGGACAAATGATAGCTGTCGTGCCAGTGACGACACAGGATACGGAAAGAGGAGGTACCCGACAATCAACATCACGGTCGGTATTAAGAAAAACAAAAGAACAATCCATGCGTCGTTTTTTTTCGCAGACATATCCATGCAGATTCATTTCCCGTATTCAAAACAAAGTTTAAGAGAGTTATGTGAAAGAAAAGATGTTCGTGATAACGCCGTCCCACATCACAAGAATCAAGCCGACGAGACTGGCGAGTGTCAGTGGAATCCAGTAGGTATACACGATTTGATCGATTTTCAATCGAGCGATTGCAACGCGAATAAGAGTCACAGAGAAGAGGATGACAAGGAACACCTTGAACAGATAAAATACGACGTCGATGGCCATTGCTTCATAGCTCGCCAGACCGAAAAAAGGTGAAAGGTTGTAAGGGAAGAACAACGTGACAACGATAGATGCCATCACTACTGTTTTCACCGCATCGATGAGATAGTACATCGCGAGGTTTCTTCCTGAGTATTCGACCAGCAGGCCCCCCGCAATTTCTGTTTCTGCCTCCGGGGAGTCAAACGGTATCTTGGAAAGCTCCGCTGGTGTCACAAGCATAAGAACAATCAAGAGAATTGCAAATCCAATAAACCCAAGCGGTCCGGTCACCTGGTTCCAGACAGGCGTAGACGCAATCGTTGAAAACGAAAAAACAGAAGTGAGTCCCTTTTGTAATAGATTCCACGCGATGGTAATGATGAGGATCGCCAAGGGAAACTCATAGGCAATCATGGTCGCCATTTCTCGCTGGGCGCCTACGATAGCATACGGCGAGCCTGAGGAAAAACCGCCGATGACTAACGCGAGGGACGGGATGATTAAGAGATAGAGAACCACAATCAAATCCCCGCCAGAGGAAAACAGCGGGGGAAATCCGCCAAGGGGCAAATATAATAAGATAGAAATGGTAGCAACAAGGCCGATGAGCGGTATGAGGTTAAAGACCCAGGGGATTGCATGATCAGGGATGATATTTTCCTTTTGAAATAATTTCGCGACATCCCTGAATGGTTGCCGCATCGGAGGGCCGATACGGCCTTGCATATGCGCAGAGATCTTTCGATCTATCCCCTTATACAGAAGTCCAAAGAAGACACCAAATGCAGCGACGCCAAGAGTACCAAAAATGATTCTGATGGAATATTCAGAGAGCATTTGGATATCCATTTAGATCACTCCGATGACAATAAAAAGGATTGCCAGGACAATGATGAACCACAGGAGATAGTCGCTTACGTTTCCTGTATGCATCTTCCGTAGTCTACCATAGAGGGATTTCATGCTGCTGGTAAATCCCCAATAGAGATTGCTTGCCTTGACATGCATATCCTCTGGGTTGGCTTCTTTGTTTCCAGAAAGAAATGCCTTGGTTTGTTCGGTTCCCTTTTTATAGACGTTCTTCCCAAATCCTCGGATGCCGTAGACCAGGAGAAAGGCGATAAAAATGATAGCAACCCAGAGAAGTGGATTCCAAAAACCACTCCCGCTTTCAAGGGTAAACATGGTTAGATCCCTCCTACGATGGTCGCAATATATTGAGTGTGATTTAACAAAGCGTCTGCCGCTGGTTTAACCAGTGAATCAAGGAAAAGGTTTGGGAATAGACCGATGAGAATTGCAAGACCCGCGACAATGCCCATCGCAACCAACATGCTGTTCGGAGCTTCTTTGACCTCTTTGAAGGCAGGCAGTTCCGGACCAAGAAATGCCGCGTATAATACTTTAACGAAAATCGCAAGCATTAAGATGCTACATAATAGAGCGATGATGGACAGGATGGGGTTGAGCTGATACACTGATTCGTAAATAAGGAACTTCGATGTAAAACCATTCAGCGGTGGCATGCCTGCGACAGCGAGCAGACCGATGATGAAAAAGACGGTTGTAAACTTCATCGTCCGGGCAAGACCACCGATATCATCAAGCGAACGTTTTTTTGTGACATAATAGATAGCACCAGCGACAAGGAATAACAATCCGATATCCAATGCATCATTAAGCACATGTAAAATCCCACCATGCAACGCAACGGTAGCATAAGGGGATCCAAACGCAGCAACTGCTGTTCCAATGGCAAGGAACATATATCCGACTTCGGCGACCGCGGTATACCCGATTAATCGCATCAAATCTGATTGTATCAATGCCATGATAACACCGATAAGAATCGATACGACAGCAAGGACGACCAGAATCCATCCGATGATTACATGCAGCGGGATGTCGAACCGTATTGAAGTAGTCAATGCACTGCCGTAGAGAGTGAAAAGAACCCGAAGAATCCCATAGAAGCTAGCAAGCGTCGCACTCATGATGACCAAGGTAACAGACGGGGGTGCTCTTCCATATGCATCAGGCAGCCACATATGCATGGGTGCAAGCCCTGCTTTCATCCCTAACACGACGACCAATAAGACAAGGGCGATCTTATCTAAAAATGAAAACTGGATAGCCTGGGCAATGGTTGCGATATTCAATGCGTTGTACTGAGCATAGAAGATGCCGACTGCAAAAAGAACAAAGAGCGCACCGACTGAGCTGATAACAATATATTTAAAAGCGGCTTCTAGCGCTTCCCCTTCTGTTATCCAAAATGCAATCAGAGCACATGAGGCGATACAGGAGATTTCGAGGAACACGAAGAAGTTGAAGATATCACCGGTCATTTCCATTCCAAGGGCACTGGTCACCACAAGCAGAAGCAACGTATAGTATTTGTCTAACCCATCCTGTTTATCCAGATACGACCATGAATAGATGACGGCGATGATGGCAAGCATAATAGTGATGATCGCCATAAAAATACTGATGCTGTCGACCTCAAAGAGGATACGGACAAGTGGCAGAGTTAATTCCTTCGCACCGAAAACATAAATACGTGGACCGTTGGCAAGCACATCAGTCGCCAGTAACCCGATGAAACATGCGGTGATACCTAGCATAAGCAGAGCAAAAATATTACGAAGTTTCGAATGCACACGACTGATTAAAGGCATCAGAAAGGCACTTAAGAGGGGGATTGCGATAATCAACGCAGGAGAATGCAAAAGCAGCGAATCAAGAACCGTCATTCCTTCAGCCTCCTCATTTGCTGAACATCAAGCGTTCCGTATTTTCTGTAAATGTGCATGACCAAGGAAAGCATCAATGCAAGAACAGCGACACCAATCACGATGCTTGTCAGTGTCAGCGCTTGAGGAACCGGAAGCACCATTTGCTCTGGAGTGGTCGTTCCTGGTGGTAGGCTGGTATAGATTGGGGCGACGCCACCCTCACGATACCCCAAGGTGATCAAAAAGAGGTTCACACCACTTTCAATAATTGTGATTCCAATGACAATTTTAATGAGATTCCGTCGGAACATCGCTGCATATAACCCAATAAAAATCATGCAGACAACCGCGATAAAAGGGATGTACTGGATCATTGGTCCCACTCCTTTATGCTGCTTGCATACGCCATAATAAGGACGATGACAAACAACCCGGCGATGACCTTGACCCCGACAGCAAAATTCATAAGCGGTAGTACCCCCCCAGTGTTAAGGTCAGCAACAGTCGAACCAGTTGCTGGTGTCGTACCGAAAAGCAGGGTGGATCCTGCAAGGAAATTACCGAAAAATACCATGCTAAAAAAAATCCCCAGGAGGGCGATGGTAATAAACCCAATCGCACCCATGCTTTCGAACGCAGCAAGTCGTTTTTCTTTGATCCGTGAAAACACCCAACGAGAGCCATAGGCAACCAGCAGCAGAGCACAACCTGAGGCGACAACCGCTCCACCTTGAAATCCACCACCGGGAGTAAGATGCCCATGGGCAATGACATATAGCCCAAAAATCATTGTGAAGGGAAAAAGGATGTTGGCGATGGTTTTTACTATCTTTGTCATTTCAGTCATTCTTTCACCCGCCTAAATATCATGATTACTCCTGCGACAGCAGAAAATAAGATCGTTGCCTCTCCAAGGGTATCAAATCCTCGGTAATCAAAAACAACAGAGGTCACTCCGTTGTTTGTCCCAGTCTCGTTTTGGGTGTTTTGTATGATACGATCATCCATTGAGGCCTGCCCTGGTTCACCAAAGGGATGAATGAGAAAGATACTGAAGAAAAAGAAAACAGCAACAATAGTAAAGGCAAGAACTGCGGCAACCATTCGTTTTTCCATGTCACTCCTCCTCCGTTCGTTTTGTTCCTTTGATAGCGATGACGAGAATCGCAGTCGAAAGACAGGCACCTACCCCTGCCTGGGCGATAGCGACATCAGGTGCTTGGAGTATATAAAACTCTAATGATAGTAGCAGACTCATCGCAGCCAAAGAAATGGCAGCAGCCAGCAAATCCCGTAAGAGTACGGTAATAAGCGCGGCGACAACAGTAAGAATTAATATAATTGTGTTAGCGATAAGAAATTCTAATGCCATCTCAGTCTCCCTCCTTTTGCTCATCCATTATTTTATTCACTGGTTCTTTTGCTAATTCATCGATGATCGCTTGTGTTGGTTGTACACCACTGCGATGTGCAGCTCTAGCGATCGCATGAGCGCCAACGGGATTGGTAAGTAAAATAGCAATGAGGGCAAGTACTGAGTGAAAAGCCAAGACCGACCCGTTCGTGTCATTCTCCCACCACATTTTCAGACCAATGAGGATAACAGATCCAAGGATGAAAATGGAACCGAACGTCGTGCATTTTGTTCCCGCGTGAAGTCTTGTATACACGTCGGGGAATCGAAGAAGACCGACACCAGCAAGGACGTTAAAGAAAACACCGATCCCGATAAGTACATATATGACAAGTTCAAAAATCATCTAGAAGTCACCTCCTTGGAGATATTTTGCGATAAATAAGGTTGAAATAAACGACAACAACGCATATACAATAGCGACATCAATATAGATGACTTCCCTAAACGCTGCACCAAAGGCAACCATACCGACAATCACGATAGTGTTAATCGTATCAACACCAACGACCCGGTCTGGTGCGGTCGGCCCACGCAACACCCGAATAAGGGCAAGAATAACACATAACGAAAGCGCGATAACGACAATTAAATAGGTTGTGTAGACATCAATCATTCTGCGATCCTCCGAACCCATTTTGGGAAATTTCCACAGATATACTTACACTCGACTGGCTTGTTTTCTAAAGCTTTTTTATCAACATTTATCCAGTGCACGTACAGATCGTTTGTTTCTTCGTCAATATCAACAGTTAAGGTACCCGGGGTGAGAGTTATTGAGTTGGCAAGCATAGTGATACCAAGATCAGTTTTAAGATCAGGATGGATTTTCACAATACCTGGATTAATTCTTCCGGTGATGACCCTATATGCAACATCAAGGTTT
>MUGE01000087.1:0-5740 GCA_002900545.1 Thermoplasmata archaeon M11B2D
AATAAATGGAATATCTCCGTTGTGAAATGTGGTTTTAACAATGTCTGAAAAATCAGAATTCGATGGACCGGTTGGTTGAATCGCAGTAACAGCTGTAGAAAACAGCAGTATCAGCGCAACAGTTGCATGAATATAGATATTTTTCTTACTATTCCACTTCATTCTTCGTATCCCCTATAAATTACTATTATTCCAATAATTAACACTAACAAAATTCATATTTATATAAGTATCGACGCTATGAAAACAAACCAAGGGTTATTTTTCCTTGGTTATGAGCAGACAAGGGAACCAGCGGCAGAGTTACTGAGGAATAAGAACGAATGGCCCGAGAAGTACCCCTGAAACAGTCTTTTCAGCGGTATCTGCAGTTACTGTTATCAGTATCTTTCCGATACCAAGGAGAAAACCGGTTCGTATCTGGGGGCTAAACCCCGGTTGTACCTTTGCCAATGTTCCTGTGGTGATTCGTCCGAATAGAACAAACCCATCTTCAAGGGTAATTGACCAGTCTACATTCGATGCTTCGATCACACCGGTATTTACCACCTTTGCAGTCACACCAAACCCACCGGTAACTTCTCCTATCTCTAGATGAACAGAATCATTGATATGAACCGTAAGGGGCGCAGACCATCCACTTTCAAGACCAAAGGCATCCTTTGCCTTTACCTCAACATCGTAGGTTCCTGCCATATTCCACCTATGCGATGCCTCGACAGAAACACCCGAATCATACGGACCAATCCATTGGCTTTGTGTGCCATCTCCCCATGACCACAGATAGAACACTTGTTCAGATTCAGGATCGGTTGTTGTAGTTGTATACGTATAATCGATGTTTGTTCCACCTAAGATAGGACCAGAAGGTTTAACCGGATCGTTTGGAGGTTGGTTTGTGGTCGCAGCAGCAAGGTTCTCCACTGCATCTATATCGACACCAGGGTTAAGATCACTTGGATTGCCATCCCCATCATCAACAATCTTCACATACCGAGCTGACTGCACTGAACCATACGCAAGGTCGAATTCCGCTGTTCCCATCCCAGTTCCTAGAAATACCCATGGTCCATCCCATTCACTTGACACATACACGGAATAGCCATCGGTTGTTGGGCCGGCTTCATACACCTTAAGATCGTTTTCATCAGGCTTGTCTGTCACCAGGTCGAGCATATCTACAATGATATATCCCGTAACACCAAGCGATGCACAGACTCCATCTGGAGGCCCCAACGACGAGACACCTTCGGTTGGATTGTTCTGATAATCGTTAGAGGGCGCATAGAATTTGCATGTTGTGATTTGATACGCATAATAATCATTACTTGGGCTAAGCGCAACATTCATTACTGTCGGATCCCCGGAGTCTATTTGAACAGTAAAAGTTTGTTCCTCAAATCCATTCGCACGAAAGTCAACCGTGTAGGTCCCAGGAAGTAGTATTTTATGATAATCCCCACCAATTGGGTCAGCGAAACAAGGCCAAAAAGCCTCCTGAACCCAGATTGTCGCTGGTATCGGCTCTCCGTTGTTCGCATTGGTCACCACCCCTGTTAGACCCATATTGGCTGCATTGATTATTCCTAACATCGCGTCTCTATTCAGGTTCCATGCCTGCGGAATGTTAGAGGATTGGACCTCAATGGTCCAGTCGATGTCACCGCGACATCCGTAACTAAAATCATTACAATCACCGAGTGTCTGGTACCAATCGTACCCCTCCGTTACCCAATACCCATTATACGAAGCATATTGATTAGAAAGATAGACGATAGCAGCATTGTCAGGAGAACGCTGTGTTTTATAATTCCAGATATAGTTTACGATATCGCCTGAGCAGTGGAAGGAGAGTGAGAGTACAAAGTTATTTTCCAATGCATTGGTTCTCATCGCTTGAGTCTCTGGCTCAGAATAGGGCGTCGCACTTTGTGGCATGTACCCGTAGTTCCTGTTCAGGTCGACGCCATGAGCATTGTAACGACTGCCAGCTTCTCTACCATCAGGGTTCACCATAGGAATGATCCAGATTTCCCGGTTATTCACCAGTTCAGTTATCGCAGGGTCGCTGCTGTAATTCTGAACAAGATGATAGGCAAGTAAAAGAGGTAACTCCGCAGACATATATTCATTCCCATGATGAAGACCGCAGATGCGTACTTCTGCTTCGTTTTCTTCTATGTCAGGGTTGTCTGTTATTTTCAACCCCCAGATGGTTCTACCCTGCACGCTTAGGCCAAGGCTGTGAAGACGCGTTATGGCAGGATAGGTGCTTGCGATACTCTGCAGTTCAGCAGTCATCTGTGTATAAGTGTGAAAATCACGTTCGAATGTAGGAGAGTACTTCCACCCATGTGCTTCTGCAATGTCATCTGGGACTTTCTTTGGAGCAAACCCCATGGTTGAAAGCCAGCTATATTCTTCAGATGACACCAGCGCAATGACAAAAACTCGTGATCGATCAATCTTTAGAATGGTGATTGGTTTCTGAAGTATTTCATCCAGGGTGTTTGGCTTGGTCAAAGGTATTGATACAACAATCGCATCCATAGAATAGTGTGTTATCTCTTGTGCGGTGAGAAGCCCGCCCAATACCATGGTGAACAGTAAGCTTAAAAAAACATAAAACGCATATCGTTTTCGTACTAATCTACAATTTCTTTTCATAGAGTTCAATTATCCCCCTTTATGTTTTATTTCATCGAATTATTTTGCATATTTTTTGAATCAAGCCAAAAGCGATCTACAAATCCGCTTTCATTTTCATATGGATTGTTGCCAAGAGTTTCAAGCAACATTCCTATGGACTAATATTATATATGTATATAAGAGGTACTCCCATATATACATATCGTTTTTATCGTTCTATCAATATATTGTGTGCAATCAGTGTTCGTAATTATTACTTGTTACCAAAGATGTTTTTCTCAGTCGGTTTATTTCTTAGATGATTGTGTCATACAATGCAATTCTTCTTATAGAATGAAGGAGTAGGGCAATTATACACGAAAGTAAGGCATTTAAACAACATAGGCATTAGGTAATATAGAGATGGGACCTACTCAGATAGGGTAGTTTAGAGGAATACGATGGGATGATACGGTGGATACTGCTGATGTTACTAAAAAATTTATAACGACAATAATTGAAATAATCGGAAGAAAAACATCGCAAGAATATGCAGCTATAACGATACGAAATCTTTTAAAAAAACTAAAACGAGTCTATCCGTTCCTGCAATATATTGAAATCAAAGATGCACGCTCATTGGAACTCGAAGACACGGTAGCGGTGAACGAGTCAATCAACAGCATTCATCCGAAAAAAGTGGGAAAGGCGTTAACTGAAATAATTCAGATACTGATAAACTCACTAGGTAAAACTGCAGGATATTTCTTTATCAGAGAGACTCGGGAAAAAATTGGTATCAAATATGATACAATTCTTGAAAAAAAGATGGATATTGATCTAACATTAATGCAGGCTACGTATCTAGTTGAAAAACAAATACTAACTCTCCATGATATTCAGAATGATGATGTAATGAGACGTTTTCTAAAAACTCTTATCGAGGTGATAGAGCGGCAAACATCAAAGACCTTTGCGATACGATTTATTGCTCACCGGGTTGATTTGTTACGGGAATACTATCCTTGTTTCAACTATATTACTATTACTGATGTTCGTCATACGCTTGGATCCGAAGACGTAATGGTACAACAGGACATCAACAACATCGATGAACAAGATGTGGGAAAAGCAATCAAAGCGATCCTGAAAGAAACGGAGCAAACACTTGTTGATCTTGGCCGGAACTCTATCGCTGGGGCACTTAAATTGCAGCTAAGCATAGAATATCTAGCAAAATTACGAGAGATGGGCGTGAGTATAACTCCATACAATGTGAGTTACAATGCAGTATTTATAGAAGTAATTAAAACACTTATCGAGGTCATCGGTAAAACTAGAACAGAGAATGATGCGATTTTAATGGTAAACGAATTTCTTAGAAATATGGAAAACAAGTACGAATTTCTCAAGCAAGTAAAAGTATCCCAAGCGGCCAATAAAGACGAATTATATCATATTATGACTTCCAGCGATATCGACAGAATCAGCGAAGGAGATGCTCGACATGCAATCCAAGATCTCCTTGAGAGTATTATCGAAAGCTTAGAAAAAGACTTACGCGAAGAGTTCATTCAACAATTCAAGAAATCACTTGATAAAAAATATCTATCAAGAATCGAAGGGCTCGGTGTTAATCTTCATCTTATTGAGTTGCATCATGCGCTGTTAGACTAAATAAAATATAATCGCTAGAACACCAAAAATCGTATCAAATATGATATAAAAAAAGCAATACAAACCCATCGAAAAGAAGTATCTAATGAAAAAAATATTCACTGAATTCAACAACGATATGCCTTGGAAAATAATCAACAAAAGTGGGATAAAGGGTAAAAGACCAATAGAAGAACCATTTGATCTCAAGGAACTTATATCAAGTCGAATCGACTTAAAACTTACATTGCTATTCCTACTAGTAGGACTGGTTGGGCCTGGATTGGGTATCGGATATTTCTATTTGATCGCACATACATTTCTTATAGATAGCTCTGAACTTTTCATCGAGCAACATATGCTTTTGAATGCCTCAGCACTTCTTATCATTATTCTGATTGCGATTAATACCATGATTATCGGATTTTTCATATCTCGTTCATTTTCCAAACCGATCCGCGAACGTCACAGGGCAGCACAGGAATTAGAGAGAGGTAATTTTAACGTCAGGACAAACAGAAAAACAAATGATGAGCTGGCCCAACTTAGCGATGCATTCAATCGTTGTGCGCTTGCATTAAGTAACATGGAGGACGAACGTATCAATCTTGATAAATCAAAATCGGAGTTTCTCAGCATCACCTCTCATGAACTGCGAACACCCATCACGCCCCTTAAGGCACAATTGCAGATGCTGCAACAGGGGTATTTCGGGAAGATTACGGAACAACAAAAGGAAAGTCTTGAAATGATCCTCCGAAACACAGAGCGGCTCAATAAGATCATCGAGGATTTCCTTGAGATATCTCGTATAGAAGCTGCACGATTAAAATTCGTATTCAAACAGACCAATATGTCAGTACTTATCAAAGAGATTGTTGACTTTATGAACGGATTTGCTAAGCAAAAAAACATTACCCTATTGATAACATGCAGGACACTTCCAACTATCGAAATAGATCCAGACCGAATCAGCCAAGTTTTACGAAACCTGATTCATAATGCCATTAAATTCTCCCCGGAGGGCAGCTGTATAGAAATCGATGCACAAGCGAAAAAAGACCATATCCAGTTCAGTGTCAAAGATAGAGGAGTTGGTTTGACCTCTGACAATCAAATCCGCGTATTTGAACCGTTTTATCAGGTGAATGGCTCGCTATGCAGAAAATTCGGGGGAACAGGGCTTGGGCTGACGATTTGTCGGGGCATCATCGAAGCACAAAAAGGAAAAATATGGGTTGAAAGCAAACCTGGTGTCGGCAGTACGTTCTATTTCACCATTCCCTACACCCCTGTATATAACATCGAACCAATTAAAGTCCTCTTCTCAAAGAAAGGAGATATTGAAAAGAAAATACGTACCGAGCTGATGAACACGTTAGGACCAATGGGCGAAATCGAGTTTAACGAATTAAAACAAAAGCATTCCCTGAACAAGGATGACATCTGCGCGTAT
>MUGE01000088.1:0-5720 GCA_002900545.1 Thermoplasmata archaeon M11B2D
GTGACACAGAAGGAGCATACGGTGATTGTACGGGAAGACGGATGTGAGGTGATAACATAAAATCAGTCAGGAATAATGGGAAAAACGGCTTAAAAATCATCCAACTTGAAGAGCTAAACTGGAAACAGCTTGATTCATTTGATCGTACAAACACCGTTGTGTTTATCCCCTTTAGTCCTTTAGAGGAACACGGTCCTCATTTACCAATCGGCACTGATTTGCTTACCGCACGGGATGCCGCAAAAGAAGCGATTCGGATCATCAATAAGAAAAAACCTGAGCTTACAAATATTCTATTTCCTGCTATTCCCCTTGGCTATTCAAAAATGGCATCTGACTTTCCTGGTACTATTTCAACACAAATTAAAACGATTAAATCGATTGTTACTGATATCTGCAGCTCCCTAGCAAAATTTCAATTTAAATATTTTGTTCTGTGTACGTTTCATATGGATTTGGGGCATCTTAAAGGAATCCATAGCGGCATGGATAAAGCAATGAAAACCCATGGCATCAAAATCATCGAACCATGGGGACCGTACTTTTATAACAAAGAAGTGGAGAAACGGGAACCACAGGTTGGTTTTGACACAAAAAAAGAAGTCCACGCGTGTTTTCGAGAGACCTCTCTAATGAATTATCAATACCCCTATCTAGTCGACCCCTCATACAAGGATCTACAAAACATATATCGAGATCTCTATTCACCACGGGTGCTGGGAAAAACCTTTAAGGATATCGGAATCAATGAAGGATATGTAGGAAGCCCTGCGCGGGCAGATAGCAATTACGGACGATGGTATTTCCAACAAATCGTTGAGACAATCGCACAGGCGACATTGGATATGATCGAGGGAAGAAAACCGACAGAGCTCCCAAAAAACACGAAAGCACTCATGCGATCTATGTTCTGGTTGCGATAACATTCTTAAGGAATCCGATGGTCCCCATTTCCATGGTAGATGAGTTTCGAGTGAAATAGCCAGTTATAGAATCCACCCGACCGAATGAGCCTGCAGACCTGCTGAACCGTCAACCCATAGGACAACAAATCAAAAGCATGGACCGCTGTCCTACTATTTATCCAAAACACGGTGTTTTGAGACCACCCCATATAGACACTTGCGCCTGCATTAAGAAACGTTTCTGCCATGGACGTATCAAATAAAGCGTAACAAGTCGCCATGAACACAAGCGAATCTGGGAACCCTCCATCCGTATAGTAATATTCGATAAATGCAGGGGTAAACGCGATGAATGCTTGGTTCCCAACCAGGCCTTTGACGATGAAATGATTCTGGTAATCAAAACCATATTTTTCTTCTGTGTCATTTGTCCATAATTCTCCAGTAGCGATGACCACAGCATCTGCTTGTTGGTCGCCATCAATGTCAAAATAACCCGCATGTGTGTTCATAAAAATGATATCCGCAGAAAGATTATTTTTAATATAAGTAAGGTCAACCGCTTGATTTGCTCGATATTCGAAAGAATAGTCCTTTCTAAGCAAGGTTGCGATGATTCTCTGGCATTGATAATGGCCATACATGTGCTCCGCAGGATTGAGGATCACGGCAGTCGTATTTCTGCTACTTGAGTACCTCTCATAAACGAATCTGCTTATGAGGTTTCCCCAGCATGGAGGTTGAAGTAAATTAGGATTCATAAGAACGGTGTAGGAACCATCGACGAAACGGATAGTAATCGAGGTGTCTATAAGACTTGCATACGTAACCAAGGGATGCAGATTGTACCATTTCGCTAAATCCACCAGACGATCAGAAGAAGTTGTATGCGTTCTCTGTTGAATTCGTATATGTTGTATCCCCTGCTGGACAATCATATCATGGTCAATATAACAAGATGACTCAGAGAGCGTCTTGGATCCGTGAGTTTGAAGAGAGATCAGACTAAGAAGAACAAAGAAAATCAAGAATGATGTGAGTGTTTTTCTTCTCTGACTACGTCCCATGGTCTGTATAGTACTCATTGACGGAAACGCTATTTAAATATATCGTAGAAAAAATAAAAAAAGAAAAAAGGTTAGATATGATAGCCTGTTGGATAGAGCTCCTGCATTATCTGGTCAAAAATCTGCTTCATGACTTCTTCTATATTGAGACATTGTAAGATACGCAACGTGAACAACACCACGAGAAGTGTGATAATCAGCGCAACGGGTATAAGGACAATAGCGGTGATGACGCAGCCAATGGCACTGGAGGTATTAAGGCCAAGTGGCAGGGGTGTGTTTATTTGATTTGCCAACAATCTTGGTTCAACGCTTCTAATCTCCTCGATAAATAACGATGGATCGTTTTTCATGCGGTGCAACTGGGTCTGGAATTCAGTCATCGTTATGCCTTGTTCTTGTAACAAGGTAATGACACCAGGATGCGAACTAATCGTCTTGACAAATCTTGCGAAAAATGCTGGGTTGCGAGCAAGCAATCGTACGGTTTGATCTAATGCGATTCCAAGCGAAGGTTTTGTATTGAAAAAAAGCCGGGAGTCCAATCCTTTTCCGAGATATGAGGTTTGCACGGTTTGCTGACGTTCTGTATCAATTGAGCGTTGTGTACGGATAGCAAACAACGGTGAACTTATTTTTTCCAAAGATTGTGTGCTTTCAGTTCCAATGACAGAACTAAAGGATGCTACCACTAAAAGAGCAGCTGCCAAAACGCTTAAGATAAGGATTTTTTTCTTCATATTTTTTCCCCAATAGAACTTATCTACCTTCCTATATTTAATTCTTATCATAATATGATAATATCAGGATATAAGGAGAGTGAAAGAGATGCTGTAGGAGATCCTTAGTTTTTCAGAACCTCTTCAAAAAGAAAAAACTGGGTGTCGTAGATTTCGCGCTGCCGTTCCGTAGGGTCTGTAAAAGGACCACCCATAACGACATCACTGAACGTATACGAATCCACAATGACAACAAGCTTTCCCACAGTCCCGGTTGTTTCGTTTATAAATTCAATCATACTTGCGTACGTTTCGTTTTCCTGATTGTGAAGAATCGGTTTACCACCGGTAACGATAAGGAAGGGGACAGTAATGTTACTAACCGGCGTCAGATTTCCATCCTCATTTTTATCAGAATATAAAGGCTGATCAGTGGTCATAGGCATAAGCCACAACCCAAAATTACCAAGAAGGTCATTGGCACTTGATTGCGGATTCATGATACTGTCCATAAGAAGGACTCGTCCACCTTTTTCAACATATGTTCTCAGGAGATGTATTTCTGATTCTGTAAATGGTTCAGTTGGGTTGATTATCACGACGATCGCACCTTTTTCCGTGGCGTCTTTAAGGGTTTTTTCCAACGTGGGAACGCATCCAACCCGTTGTGTCCACACAAAGAAAGTTCCATAATTATTTTTAGTGGTACTAAGAGCAGCCGTCGGCTTAACAGAGATATTACACGAAGAATGCTGTAGATCAAAAGAGACTTGACTATAGTCTTCATACGCGACCGGGAGGGAATAAGAGAGGTCATTACAATAGAAACACAATGATGAAATCAGGGAAAACGCAAGCAACCCTGCAAAAAGAAACATCCAAAGTAGCGTAATCTTCTTACTTTTCCTTAAAAGAACAACAAGAACAAGAAGAGAAAAAACAGTGATGCAGAGAAAAATAAGGGGAATAAACGGATATGAGTTTGTTCGGTTCAGGTATTCCAAAACTCCCAGGGTAAAGGAAGGATATCCGTCGGTGAACACGCAGAAGCTGGAAAACACGGTGCTGTCCGTAAAAGCAACGACTCTCCCCTGTCCGTATTTCATGGCAGCTGCCTGAAGGAGGTACCCATATTCAGAATCAGGTGAGGAGACTGATTCTCGAAAAAAGTTCTCAGTCGAATAGGTGCCAGGCTCACTGATAATGCGGTTGCCTATTATGATGTTCTCCATGCGCACAGATGCAAAGAACGAGGTTGGCTCTAATGTACATGAGGTCATAAACTCAAATTGCATGACATGTCGCATAACTGGATGTGAGAATGAGCGAGCAGAATGATAGGTGGTGAGATCCCCTGAACCGAGTTCATAGGTCGCATCGTTTTTAAATCGAATTCCGAACTCTTCAGAAATCTGATTAAGAAACGTATTCATGCCAAATACATTCGTGTGATCTCCTATCAGATACAGACCACCGCCGTTGTCAACAAACTGTTTAATGGATTGAATCTCCTGTATCGTATAACTTTCTGTAGGACATTTAAGGATGAGTATATCATAGTCGTTAAGCATTTCACTTGTTAGGATACTATCTGTGTTCTTTGTAACAGTGTAGTAGTGACTTATCCATTGCGCCCATGAATAGTAATTATAGGTCGAGAGCAGACCGTACCATTCTGTATCAAGCGGTCTTAAAGTATCTTCCCATTGACTATGGTATTCATCGATAAGCACGCGACCATTTTTCATCAATCCCGGGTCCTGATAGAGAATGGTTCCCGTAAAAGAAGAAACAAGAAGGAACATCATCAGCAAAGCAAGCAGGTGTCTTTTTGTAATATGAAGCGATGGAACCGACATGGTTTGCTCGCTGTCCTCTCTGAGTGGAAGAAGTTTGACGAGTAATAGTGTTAGCGGAAGAAAACTTATAGTCATGTAGAAAGGATTCCAGAAGACAGAAAGATCTGTTGTTGCGAGAAACACCGAGAGCATCCCGACAAACCGTAAAATAGTATAAACAGCAGTTGTAAACAGAAAGAGTATCGTATGCCCCAGGATTTTTTTCCTACCAGAGAATAATACAAAAAGAATCAGTGCTCCAAGAAACATATTCAGGCAAAGATAGCAACCAAGTTTCTCCCAGGTGATACTTATCGCATAGGTCTGTTGAACCGTTTGGACAAACAGAAGACCAGTAGTTGTCGATGTGCGCAGTCCCAGCAGGTTTGCCACAGGGGAGATGACCGGTGAGAGAAGATCAACCCGATGCCCGTGCGAGACAAAGGCCATATAGAAGGGAAACACCGCGGTCTGAAAAAGAAGAATCACTCCAGAGAGCAGAATTCCAAAGGGAATCAGGTATGTGTTTTTTTGTTTTAAAAGAAGAATACCACATAAAAATCCAATGGTTAGGACCATTGGTCCAAGGTTATAGGGAAAGGGGATACTGATAAGTGCAGGAATCAAGGCAACAAGTAGTAACACATACTTGATATCTAGGGTTATTGATCGGTACTGTGAAACCCCACCAATCATACACAACGTCCCAAGAATCACCAAGAGTGTTCCAACGAAAAGGTCTGGTAGGGTGAACTGAGGGATAAAAAACAACCAACTTGCTGAAAGAAAAAATATTCCAAGCCAAAGGAATCGTTTCATAGTGATTCTCCCTTTATCAGTAACTCGTCGAGAAGATATTTTAAGAAAAGAATGTTGCCTGGCCAGTAGTCGTAAATGGATTCAATGTTCTTATCAAGTAAATAACGGCTATCACTAATAACAAGTAAGCCACCGGTACCCTGTTTTATAAAGACAACAAGATGGAACGTGAGGTTCCCCCAAGTGAAGTTATAGAATGAGACCGCTTGATTTTCTTGAAATGAAACAGGCCAGCTATCAACAAACCGTGGTTCATTTTGATAAAACGTCAGATTCTCTTCAACATATGGGACCGGGCCAAGGGGTATTTGTTCGATGTCAATATTGTATGTTTTCAGAAGAGGCATGGACGCATCTTTATCATCATAGCCA
>MUGE01000001.1:0-21103 GCA_002900545.1 Thermoplasmata archaeon M11B2D
ATTTTTTAGATTTTTGATAATAACGCCAAAAACATTATATGGGACAATAGATATTCAATTATCACTTGCGGGTCGAGGCTTGTTGTCAAATGACAATAAACACCATCAGCTGGGAAATAAACAAATTAATATTTTTTTTAGTTATGAAATTTTCCAATACCTTGAGAGGAAGGCGTTATGACGAAAAGCCATCAAATCGTTGTTGAAAAATCATTGGGAAACAAAAAGAAAGCAAAAAATAGCAAAACATTGGCAGGAGAGGTAGAAGTTTTTATTATGGGAAAAAGCTACAAAGTTCCTGCAGGTCTTACGATTATGAAAGCGTTAGAATTCGCTGGTTATCGTTTTGTCCGTGGCGGTGGTTGTCGCGCAGGATTTTGTGGCGCATGCTCAACGGTGTATCGCATTGAAGATGAACAAAAATTAGGATTTGATCTTGCATGTCAGAAAGTCGTTGATGATAAAATGTACCTTGTTCAACTCCCATTTGTACCTGCTTCAAAAGCAGAATATGATATTGATAAACTTGAGCCTTCAGATACAACTCTTATCACTATGTATCCTGAAATCGCACGTTGCGTTTCGTGCAATACATGTACAAAATCATGTCCACAAGACATCGAAGTAATGAAATACATTCAAAACGCCATACGCGGAGACATCGTAAAATGTGCTGAAATTTCCTTTGATTGTATCCAATGTGGGCTTTGTGCGATGCGATGCCCAGCAGACATTAAACATTATCATGTATCTCAACTCGCCCGTCGTCTCCGTGGGAAATATCTCGATCAAAAATCAAAGAACCTCATACAGCGATTGAAAGAAATCGAAGACCGAAAATACGACAATGAAATAGATCGACTAATGAAAATGGGGAAAAAAGAAATAACAGAGTTATACAAAAATCGAAAGATTGAAGCTGAAGAACTTGTGGCTCCCGGGGGCGACTGACCATGAAACTGACAGACGGCTACCCAGATTATATGTTAAAATCGATTGCTCTTGTCGAAGAAAAACGAAAACGGAATATGTCACAACCGGTAAAACCAATGAGTTTGAAGGAACGGGAAGATATCCTCACAAAATACCACCCAGATTATATGGAAGGTACGCGGCGTCAATTACGTATCGGTGTTGATAAAGGACAAGTGTTCTATAATGGCATCGTAGATCTTTTAGAAGCAAAACCTATTCTTAATCCAAAAGATGTTGATTTAAGTAAAATTGATTATGATGTTGATCTATTGATAATCGGTGGTGGAGGCGCGGGTACCGTTGCTGCCTTGTTTGCCTATGAATCCGGTATTGCATGTGATAAAATTTTAATAGTGACCAAGCTTCGCCATGGCGATGCAAATTCGATGATGGCACAAGGTGGAATTCAAGCAGCAGATCGCCCTGAAGATAGCCCTGCTCTTCATTATCTTGATATCTATGGTGGCGGACATTTTACCAATAAACCGGAGCTTGCCCGTGCGCTTGCACTTGATGCACCAGGAATGATAAAATGGCATGAAGATCTTGGAGTCATATACGACCGACATGAAGATGGGGAGTTCCAAGAATTATCAGGAGGAGGGACGTGTCGGAATCGAATGCATAGTGCAAAAGATTATACAGGAATGGAATTGTTACGAAATATCCGTGATAACGCACGAAACCTCAAGATTCCCATTTTGGAATTTTGTCCGGTCGTTGAGCTTCTAATGGACGATAAAGGAAGAGTCGCTGGAGGTGTGGCGTTTAATCTTGAAACCTTTGAGTATTATATCATCCGGGCAAAAGCAACGATTCTTGCTACAGGTGGTTCCGGTCGTCTGCATCTATCAAATTATCCAACAACGAATCACTATGGGGCAACCGGCGATGGCCTTGTAATGGCGTATCATGTTGGTGCAAATCTTCTTGATCTTGATACAATACAGATTCATCCAACCGGTGATGCATACCCTGAGCCCATCGTTGGTATTCTTTCAACAGAAAAAATCAGAGGGCTTGGGGCGATACCAGTAAACGCGGATGGAGACCCGTTCGTATTTCCCTTGGAACCGCGTGATGTAGAATCGGCAGCGTTTATCCAAGAATGTAAAGAAGGTCGAGGTATAATCACTCCTACGGGAATGCCTGGTGTATGGCTTGATACACCGATGATTGATATCATTCATGGCGAGGGGACCTGTGCATCAAAATTGTCTGGCGAGGTTAGAAAATTCAAACGGTTTGATATCGATATGACTAAACATCCGATTCTCGTATATCCCACTCTCCATTATCAGAACGGTGGTGTTGAAATCAACGAAAAAACTGAGACACTGGTTCCTGGTCTGTTTGCTGCAGGGGAAGTAACTGGTGGGGTACATGGTAAAAACAGGCTTATGGGAAACTCACTGCTTGACTACAATGTTTTTGGCCGCCGCGCAGGTATTTATGCTGCAAAATATGTAAAAAAGGCTAAAATAGGGAAATTGACATTGAACCATCTTGATACTTATATTAAAATGCTTCATCAAGCAGGTATTGACCTGAAAAAAACTGCACCGATAATTCTTCCAGAATATCGGGGTGAAAAGGCAATCTCTCGGGCACTTGATATATTCTGAGGTTCCACTATGATTGAAGTAAATGAAGACTGGTGCAAAGGCTGCAACATCTGTATTGAACGATGTCCTGTTGAAGCATTAGAACAATCAGATATCTTAAACAAAAGGGGTATACGTCCCCCGAGATTAAAGCAAATCAATGAATGTAATGAATGTCGTCTCTGTGAACTGTTATGCCCTGATTTAGCGATCATGGTAGTGCCTGAACCTGAAGGGAAAAAGAGACAACAAAAAAAGAGTTTATTACGACCCGTTGGAGGCCGAAGGTAAATGATCTACAAACGAGACCAGAAACGAATTCGAGAGGTATTAGGGAATAACAAACAATTTCTCCTTGGTGATATGGCCTGTGTGTATGGTGGTATCCTTGCAGGATGTTCATTTTTTGGCGGATATCCAATCACTCCGGCATCAGAAGTCGCTGAGGGAATGGCACGTCTTCTTCCACGTGTTGGTGGAACATATATTCAAATGGAAGATGAAATTGGGAGTATCGCTGCTGTTATTGGGGCAGCATGGGGAGGCGCAAAATCTATGACTGCGACATCAGGTCCGGGGTTTTCACTAATGATGGAAAATTACGGATATGCGGTCATGACTGAAACCCCTTGTGTTATCGTTAACGTTCAAAGAACAGGCCCTTCAACTGGACAACCAACCCTCGGGGCTCAAGGAGACATGATGCAAGTCCGATGGGGAACACATGGAGACATTGAAGCCATCGCACTTGCCCCCAGTACCGTTCAAGAATGCCTAGATTTCACTATTGAAGCCTTTAATTTATCAGAAAAATATCGAAATCCTGTCTGTCTCATGACAGATGGAGAAGTCGGACATCTCAGAGAGCGGATTATCATTCCTGACGAAACAACCCTCACATTACTCGAAAGGCATCCTGCAACAATAGAGAAGAAAAAATTCATCCCTTTTACTGAATCACAAACCAGAAAAAGCAAGGTACCTGATTTCCCAACTTTCGGAACAGGCTATCAGACCTATGTTACTGGCCTTACCCATAATGAAAAAGGATTCCCTGCCACCGATAAACAAAAAGACCATGAGAAGCTGGTGAAACGAATTACCTCAAAGATAGCTGATGACATAGAGAAACTGACTATGGTCGAAAAAATACGCCTTGATGACGCAACCATCGCATTCGTCACCTATGGAGCCTCTGCTCGTCCAGCTGAAACAGCTATGGAACTAGCTAGGAAGAGAGGACTGAAAGTAGGACTCCTGCGGTTAAAAATTGTCTGGCCTTTTCCAGAAAAAGTCATCCATACGCTTGCAAAACAGGTAGATACCATTATCGTTCCAGAGATGAACCTTGGGCAGATTGTTCATCCTGTCCGTGAGGCAGTGTGCGGGCAATGCGATGTCATAAGTGCACAAAAAATAGGTGGAGAAATGCATCTTCCTGATGAGCTCCTTTACCACCTGGAGGGAAAATAAGATGGTTGAAATAAAAACAGCTGAGGAACTTAATAAAAAATTTCTCAGAGATGGAATGTGGCCTACTATTTTCTGTAATGGGTGTGGTCACGGGGTAGTCTTGGAATACACCTTATGGGCACTTGAAGAACTTGGGTGGGACATGAACAAAGTTGTGTTCGCATCAGGTATTGGCTGTTCCTCCCGATTACCAGGATACATTAAAGCAGATGGTCTACATACCACCCATGGGAGAGCACTTGCATTTGCCACAGGAATAAAAGCAGCAAACCCTGATTTGAAAGTCATCGTATTTACAGGAGATGGTGACTGTGCAGGGATAGGGGGAAATCATTTCATTCATGCAGCACGGCGGAATATCGACATGACCGTGATTATGATTAACAATTTCATTTACGGGATGACTGGTGGACAACTTGCACCAACCGCACCACTGGGGAGTATTGCAACAACAGCACCGTATGGCAACATTGAACCACCATTTGACATCTGCAATCTGGCAAAAGCCTTAGGGGCAAATTATGTCGCTCGTTGGACTGTATCCCACCCCTATCAACCTATTAAGTCAGTGAAAGCTGCCTTGGAAAAAAAAGGGTTTTCTCTTATTGAATTTCTTGCACCATGTCCGACTGCCTATGGCCGGAGAAACAAACTGGGAGATATCAAAAAACTCTGGGAGTGGTATGATAACAATACGATCCTCATCGAGGATTATGAACGAATCATGAACTACGGGACGGAAGAAGAGAAAAAACAAATACGCAACATGTTTCCCATCGGGGTATTTCAGGATTTTAATAAACCTGGGTTTTTCGAGGAATATGAAAAGCTTGTGAACCGACTGATGGGACCAGAAAGTGCTTCGCCTTCATCACAGAAACAAAAGGTGGTGGTGAAAGAATGAAAAAAGAAATTCGCATCTGTGGTTTTGGCGGTCAAGGTGTTATCTTAGCAGGATTTATCATCGGAAAAGCTGCAGCAGTTTTTATGGATTATGAGGCCGTCCAAAGTCAATCGTATGGCCCTGAGGCTCGCGGTGGTGCCGCACGCTCAGAGGTTATTATCTCTGATGGGAAAATCGGGTATCCACGACCGATAAGTGTGGATTTGCTCGTCGCTATGTCCCAGGAATCATTCGATTCGTATCGCTCCGACATCCGTGATGATACTCGTATTGTGGTTGACCCTGATTTGGTAACAAAACATGAAATCGGTCGACCTGTCTACAAAATAAATGCACAACAAATCGCTGAGAAACTAGGAAATAAAATCGTGACTAATATCGTGATGGTAGGTGCTGCCACAAGCATCCTTGGTTTATTAGAACCTGAGGCAGTAAAAAAAGCGGTGATTGACAGTGTCCCAAGCAGGTTTAAAGACCTTAATGTCGCTGCATTCGAAAAAGGATTAGAGGCAGGAAAGAATGCCCTCAAAGAATTATAACCAGAAAATTGATCATGACTTGGGAATACCCCTCTGCGATGATTATTTCTTCGACGACCCCGAGGTTATCGAACAAGAAGAAAAAATGCCAAAACTAGAAAGTACGATCCAAGGGATTTCCCAGATGTTAACCCGAAAGAAAAAACGGATCATTTATGGGGATGTCCTTATTATCGGTGCGGGTATCTCCGGGATGCAATCCGCACTAGACATCGCTGATAAAGGCTACAAAGTGGTAATTATCGATAAAACATCCACAATCGGTGGAGCGATGGTGAAGCTTGACAAGACATTCCCGACCAATGATTGTTCCATTTGTACAGCTGCGCCAAAAATGGTAGAGCTTGCTCGTCATCCAAACATTGAACTTATCACCTATGCTGAATTGAATAAACTAACCGGCAAGAAAGGGGATTTCACCGCACAAATCTGGAAAAAAAGCAAGTATGTCGATCCGGACAAATGCACTGGATGTGGGGATTGTGCGGACGTCTGCCCTGTAGAGATCATCAATCCCTTTGATGAAAAAATATCAACCAGAAAAGCGGTCTACATCGAATTTCCCCAAGCAGTTCCCATTGTATATACCATCGATATCGAACAATGTGTTGGTTGTGGTTCCTGTGACAGGGTCTGTGAACCAGACGCGATTAGTTTCCTAGAAAAATCAGAAGAAATCGAAGTCCACGCCGGAAGCATCATTATCGCCACAGGTTTCGAGGTATTCGAACCAACAGAACTTCGGAAGGAATATGGCTATGGGAAATACGAAAACGTGCTTACAGCTATGCAAATCGAACGACTGCTCTCTTCATTCGGACCAACCGATGGGAAGGTGCTGCGTCCATCTGACCATAAAAAACCAAAAAAAATAGGCTGGATCCAGTGTGTCGGCTCACGAAGCGAACAACTCGGGTACCCGTACTGCTCCCGAGTCTGCTGTATGTATGCAACTAAGGAGGCATCTATCGTCAAAGAAGCAAACCCTGAGATAGATATTACAATATATTATATGGACATCCGCGCGTATGGGAAGGATTTTCAACAATACTATGATCATGCGAAAAAACTTGGTGTCAAATACGTTCGGGGACGACCCGCCTCCGTGTATGAAAAAAAGAATAAAAGCCTTGTCATACGATATAAGGATACTCTAACAGGAAAGATAAAGGAAGATACTGTCGACCTGCTCGTGTTATCCACATCAATTATTCCTGCGAAAGGCAATAAAAAACTAGCAGATATCATTGGGATTGATGTTGACGAAAATGGTTTCTTCAAACAGGATTCCCTTTTAGAAAACCCGGTACAATCTTCAAAAGAGGGGGTGTATCTTGCAGGGTGCATTCAAGGACCAAAAGATATACCTGACAGTGTCTCAATGGCTAGTGGCGCTGCTGCAAAGGCAGTTGCCCCGATTAAGAATCGCAAGCGACACCTTGGGAGGGACTTTCCTCCTCAGAAAGATATTTCGAACGAAGAACCGCGCATTGGTGTCTTTATTTGTCATTGCGGAAAAAACATCGCTGGTTTTTTAGATGTGGAGAAAGTCACAGAGGTAGTTCAGAAACTGCCCAATGTCACGCATGCTGAACATGTCATGTTTGCCTGTTCGGAGGACAGTTGCAAAAAAATCAGGGAATTAATCAAAGAAAAAAAGTTGAACCGTATTATTGTTGCAGCATGCTCACCAAGAACCCATGGGGGGTTATTCCAGGATACCCTCCTTGAGGCAGGGTTGAATAAATATTTGTTTGAAATGGCAAACATCAGAAATCATTGTTCCTGGGTTCATTCAAGCGATTGGGACAAAGCAACGAAAAAAGCCATTGATTTGGTCAAGGCATCTGTTGCAAAGGTATCTCTTCTTGAACCACTCAGTGAGGAGGAATTCTCAATCCTCCCGACGGTGCTTGTTATTGGTGGAGGTATTTCCGGGATGAAAGCATCTCTAGCTCTGGCTGAGATGAACGTGAAATCATATCTTATCGAACGGGAAAAAGAACTTGGAGGTCGACTGAAACATCTATACACAATGTTTCCTTCAGATAAGAAAGCGCAGGATATCATCGATCCATTAATTAAAAAAGTCACATCAAACAAACTGATATCGGTGATGACGGAAGCCGAACTTATCGACATCGAAGGATTTATTGGTAACTACAAAGGCACCATTAAACACAAAGGAAAGAAGAAACAGCTGGACATTGGAACTATTATTGTTTCTACTGGTTTTCGTGAAATCGACCTCAAAGGAGAATATCAGTATGGAATCAATGAAAACATCCTATCACAGACAGAACTGGAAGAAAAAATAAAGAATGGTATGTTAAAAAAACCGAAAAATGTTGTCATTATCAATTGTGCGGGAGCAATGGATGAAGAACGCCCCTATTGTTGTCGAATCGGATGTGGTGTTGCGATAAAAAACGCAAAGGTCATTAGCGAAAAATACCCTGGATCGAAAATCTATCTGTTATATCGGGATATGAGGGTGTTTGGGAAAGAAGAAGAAGAATATTACTCGAATGTCATAAAGAATCATCGTGTGACGGTTGTTCGGTATCCCGCTGAGAAAAAACCACAGGTGATTCTTGATAAAAACAACCCGAAAAACGGCCCGATGAAGGTGAACGTTTACGATGACATCCTTGAGGAAGAGCTTACTCTTCCAGCGGACCTTGTGGTTTTAACCGTCAATACAGAGGGCGAGGTGTTAACAGAATCATTAAAGAACATGCTGAAAATACCAGCGGATTCCGCAGGGTTTTTCTTGGAGGCTCATGCAAAAATTCGCCCTCTGGATTTTGCGACCGATGGGATTTATCTTTGCGGAGCAGCACATTACCCAAAAAACCTCGTTGATTCAATCGCTCAGGCAGAAGGTGCAGCATCTCGTGCAGCAATCCCCATTATGCAAGAAAAAATGAAAGGGGAAGGTCAAGTCGCAGAAGTCAATGAAGAGCTCTGTAGCGGTTGTAAAACCTGTGAACAGCTTTGTGCATATTCTGCAATCGAGATAAAACCACGATTAAACGACCCCGAACATTTTGTCGCGACCGTCAATAAAGCCCTTTGCAAGGGATGCGGGTCATGTGCAGGAGCATGTCCTTCTGGAGCTATCGAACAGAAAGGCTTCCGCAGTAAACAAATCCAAGTGATGCTTGAAGCACTTCTTGAGGCAGAGAAAAAATGAAGAAGAAAATCGAAAAAAATTCAAAATACAATAATATTGTATTTAAAAAAGGAGATCTTGCCAAGGAAGTTGAAGACTTATGCGGAGAAAACCTATTCGGATGCTATCAATGTGGAACATGTTCTGCAGGGTGCCCTTTCATTGATGACATGGATCTCGCACCAGATGAGGTCATCCGGTATGTTATTCTCGATCGAAAGGAGGTCCTTAGTTCAAAAACCATTTGGCTCTGTTCATCATGTTTCACTTGCGCGGAACGATGCCCCCGCGATATCAACATCACAAAAATCATGGAAGCACTTCGTCAAATCATCCTTCGTAAAAAAATTGATCAGACCAATCCAATAAAAATATCAAAAAAAGAACGAGAAACGGTCCCTCAGTTAGCCCTCGTAAGTCTATTTAGAAAAAATGTCGGATAAAAAAAAAACTTAGAAACGTGAGTAGCATGAAACTGCTCTATTACCCTGGATGTACCTTGAAAACTTCTGCAAAAAATCTTGAGAAGACGGCAATCGCAATCACAAAAGCCCTTGGTTATGAGCTGGTGGAAATGAAAGATTGGAATTGTTGTGGAGTTGTCGCCTCCCTTACAAGCGATGACCTGATGCGCCATCTAGCTCCATTACGGAATTTAATCCATGTCGAAGACGAAAGGGAAAACAAGGTAGTCGTCCTCTGCGATATGTGTTACAACACCTTAAAACAAACAAATCTTCGTGTAAAAGAAAAACCTGAGGACCTCAAAACACTCAACGCATTTATGGATCGTGAAAACGACTATAAAGGAACAGTCACCGTCGTTCATTATCTGGAGTTCTTGCGAGACGAAATCGGATTTGATACACTCAAAAAGAAAATGAAAAGCAAATTACATGGAATGAAAATCATGCCATATTATGGGTGTATGTTGCTTCGTCCACGAGAGGTAAGTATCGATGACCCAGAAGAACCGAAAATTCTTAGCGATCTCCTTTCTTCTCTTGGTGCCGAAGTAGTTGACAATCCATTCAAAATCGAATGTTGCGGGTCCTACCACACGGTCGAGGAAAAAGAAATTGTATCCAGACGAGCTCATCGTATCACAAGTTATGCCATTGAACAGGGGGCTGATGCTATTGTCCTTTCCTGCCCATTATGCCGCTTTAACCTTGATATGCGAGGACGTGAAGCAGAGAAACTCTACAGGGGATATAAACAAATACCGGTATATTATTACACCCAGCTAATCGCTGTTGCGTTGGGACTTGATAAAAGTCTCTTTGGTTTCGAACAGCATGTTGTTGATCCTACATTACTATTGAAAAAAAAGGGGATTTTAGAAAGTAGAATGATAAAAATATAATAAGAATGGTGAATCGTATGAGCGAAGAAAAAAAGAAATCTGAACCAAAAGAAACAAAGAAATTACAGCTTGCATTTTACTGGGCAGCAAGTTGCGGGGGATGTGAAATTGCAGTTCTTGACATTAATGAAAAAATTCTGGATGTTATCGCACTTGCTGATATTCTATTCTGGCCTGTTGCGATTGATACAAAGTATAAAGACGTAGAAGCAATGGCTGACAAAAGCATTGACGTATGTTTCTTCAATGGCGCAGTTCGAACCACAGAACAGGAACATCTCGCCAAGCTTCTCCGAAAGAAATCAAAGGTTTTAGTTGCTTTTGGTGCCTGTGCAGTAAATGGCGGAATCCCGGGTCTTGCAAACGTCGCAAACCGTTCAGAGGTATTCACCGTCGCGTATCTTGATAACCCATCAACAGAAAACCCAAAGAAGGTTACACCAAAAACATCTGTCAAAGTAAAGGAAGGGACCTTGACACTTCCGGAGTTTTATGACACGGTAAAAAGCCTCAATCAAGTCGTTGATGTCGACTATTTCCTCCCAGGTTGCCCACCAACCCCAGAAATGATCATGACCGCTGTCGGAGCCATTGCAGAAAATAAACTTCCACCAAAAGGCTCTGTGATAGCTCCTTTAAAATCAGTCTGTGACGAATGCCGGTTCGAAAAGTCAGAAAAGAAAATCACGCAAATAAAACGAGTCTATGAGGTAGAAAAGATAGAGGATAAATGCTTGCTTGAACAGGGGATTATCTGTCTTGGACCTGCCACGCGTGGAGGGTGCAGTGCACGTTGTTTAGATGCAAATATGCCATGTACCGGGTGTGGTGGTCCAACACCAAATTCCCTTGATCAAGGGGCGAAAATGATTTCGGCTCTTGCCTCGATTCTTGGTCTAGAAGGGGAAGAAAAAATGAGCGATGAAGAAGTCGAAAAATTAATCGAACAAGTTGTTGATGTCACGGGGACGTTTTATAAATATACGTTACCGACCTCTTTGATCAACCGGAAGGTGATGAAATGAACACCATAACCATTGACCCGATTACCCGATTGGAAGGCCATGGAAAAATAAGTATCTTCCTTGATACAAAAGGAGACGTGGAAAACGCGTATCTCCAGATACCAGAGCTACGTGGATTCGAGCGGTTCTCTCAAGGACGACGGGCAGAGGACATGCCGCAGATAACCTCCCGGATTTGTGGTGTATGTCCGGTCGCTCATCATTTCGCTGCGACAAAGGCTCTTGATCATGCATTTCATGTTGACCCGCCATCTGCAGCAAAAAAACTACGGGAACTGATGTACGCTGGCTATTATATTTACGACCATATCCTTCATTTCTATTATTTGGGTGGTCCAGACTTTGTTGTCGGACCTGATGCGCCACCAGCCAAACGAAATGTTATCGGAGTCATTGAAAAAGCTGGCGTTGAAATCGGTAAAGAAGTTATTAAACATCGCGCATACGGTCAGAAAATAACCGCCATTCTTGGAGGAAAAGCGACCCATCCAGTCTGCGGTCTTCCCGGAGGAGTATCAAAATCACTATCAAAAGACGAGATTAAAGAAATCGAGACGATGACAAAATCCTGTGTCGAATTCGCTAAGTTCTCCTTAAAACTTTTCGATGATATCGTGTTAAAAAATAAAACATACGTCGATTTAATACTCAGCGACCCATATCAACTAGCAACATATAACATGGGTCTCGTGGACAAAAACAATAAAGTGAATTTCTACGATGGGAACGTCAGAGTGACCGATCAGAAAGGAAAAGAAATCGTCAAATTCGACGCAAAGGAGTATACAAAACATATAAGCGAGCATGTAGAAGAATGGAGTTACATTAAATTCCCGTATCTTAAAAAAATAGGATGGAAGGGGTTTAACGACGGAAAAGACAGTGGTATCTATCGTGTCGGCCCCCTCGGTCGCCTCAATGCCGCCGAAGGAATGGCTACACCACTAGCAGATAAAGAATATCAGAAGATGTTTCAAACCCTTGGGGGAAAAGCAGTGAACTCGACACTGGCGTTCCACTGGGCACGACTCACCGAGCTGCTCTATGCAACAGAGCGGGCAATGGAGCTTATACAAGACCCGGAAATTTCTTCAGAAAAAGTTCGAAACCCGGTCGGAGAACCTGGAGAAGGAGTTGGCGTGGTTGAAGCAGCACGAGGGACCCTGTTTCATCATTATAAACTTGATAAAAAAGGATTAATTGAAAAAGCAAATCTCATTGTCGCAACAACGAACAACGCAGGTGCTATTAACATGTCAGTCAGGAACGCAGCAAAGGGAGTAATTTCAAAGGGAAAGGTTGACAATGGAATTCTGAATATGGTCGAAATGGCGTTCCGAGCATATGATCCATGCTTCGCATGCGCCACCCATACACTTCCTGGAGGAATGCCCCTTGAGGTCAATATCTATGATAGCAGAAAAAGACTGTATAAAACATTTAAACGACTGTAGAGGAAACAGGTCATGAAGACGATCGTTGTCGGAATCGGAAATCCGATTCTTCGTGATGACGGAGTTGGAATTCATGTCGCCCAAGAATTACGGAATCATATCACCGATCCAACTGTCACGGTGGACGAAGCATTCACCGGTGGGATGAACCTTCTAGAAATGATCCTTGGTTATGACAAGGCAATCCTTATCGACACCATACAGACGGTCAAGGGGAGGAATGGTGAAGTAAAAAGGTTTCATCTAGATGATATTGTACGATCCTGTCATTCCTGCAATCCCCATGACGTGTCACTTCAGGAGGCGCTCGTTCTTGCAGAAAAACTTGGTCAGAATAATATCCCAAAAGACATCGTGGTCATCGGTATTGTCGTAAAAAAAATGCCGCTTCGCTTTGGGGAACAACTAAGCACATCTATCGCTGCTGCGGTACCACAAGCTGTAGAGATGACGTTACATGAACTGGAAAAAACTCAACCATGGAGGAAGAAGGAATTAACATAAAAAAATATGAGGTGAGAATACGACTATGAAGAAGGAATTTGAACCGAACATCATTGGGTTTCTATGCAATTGGTGTAGTTATGCGGGAGCAGATCTTGCCGGGACCAGCCGACTGAAATACCCACCGAATATCAAATCAATCCGGGTCATGTGTTCCGGAAGGGTTGACCCGATTTTTATCCTGGAGGCGTTGAAAAAAGGTGCAGACGGCGTCCTTGTCGCTGGTTGTCATCCAGGGGATTGTCACTATCAATCAGGGAATTACAAGACAAACCGCCGGATAAAGTTATTAAAGAAACTCCTCGAAGAACTTGGCATTGAACCAACACGGGTACGCTTTGAATATATCTCTGCATCAGAAGGACAGAAATTCGCCCAGGTGGTAACAGAGTTTGTTGCTGAGCTTAAAAAACTAGGACCTAATCCAATTAAGGAAGAAACATGCGTATCGACATAAAAAAATTACAAGAAATAGTTGGAGAAGAACACGTTCGTGACAACATCGCTGACCGTTATGTGTACGCATCTGATGCATCGGTTCATCGTCATCTTCCGGATGTCGTTGTACGACCAAACAGCATCAAAGAAGTCCAAGAAATACTTCGGTATGCAAATGCTAATACCATCCCAGTAGTCCCTCGTGGCGCAGGATCAGGGATGTCAGGACAAACCGTTCCTCTTGCAGGGGGAATTGTTCTTGACATGAAACGTATGAACCGTGTTTTGGAGATACGACCCCAGGATGTTCTCTGTAAGGTTGAACCTGGCGTCATCAACGACGAGTTAAACAGAGTATTGAAACCCCATGGGTTCTTCTTCCCCCCAACGCCTTCGTCAGGGATGATTTGCACTATCGGGGGGATGATTGGCACCAACGCCTCAGGGAATCGCTCAGTGAAATACGGGGCAACGCGCGATGCCGTGTTAGGACTAAAGGTGGTTCTTGCAAACGGCGATTTAGTTACACTTGGTTCGAACACGCGTGTTGATTCTTCAGGGTATCAGCTAGCAAAACTCATGGTGGGATCAGAAGGAACTCTTGGTGTCGTTGTAGAAGCGACCTTGCAGATCTCGCCGCTTCCGAAATACCGTATGATGGGGGTTGCGAATTTCTCAACCCTTGAGGACGCAGGGAGAATGATCTCAGATACGATTGCCTCCGGTATCACCCCTTCGATGCTGGAACTTATGGACAATGTTGCTATCACGGCAGTCAACAATGCGCAACAGCTTGGATTACCGGATGTGGCCGCAATCGTCATCTTCGAATGCAATGGAATGGTAAAAGAATCTGTGGATTATGAAATGAAACAAATTTCAGAAATCTGTGAAAAACATCATGGAACTGGCGTGAAGATAAGTGATGATCCAAAGGAGATGAAACGGATTTACGAGGGTAGACAGAAATTATTCCCCTCGCTTTCGAGATATGGTGAAGGAATGGTATCTACAGCCCTTGCGGACGATATGGCGGTCCCTATGTCAAAAATAGCAGACGCAGTCCATGAAATTCACGAGATAGCGAAACGAAATAACGTGGTGATGAGTGCCTATGGCCACTGTGGGGCTGGTCTGATACATACAAAAATCCTGATGGATACCAGTAAACAATCGCAATGGCAAAATGCGAAAAAAGCGGTCAAAGAAGTCTATGAGTACATCCATTCCCTCGGGGGAACAACCTCCGGGGAGCATGGGATTGGACTGTCGAAAGCACCATCCTGGAAAGAGGAAAAGAAGGATTCCTTGGCTTTGATGAAAGCGATCAAAAAAACACTTGATCCAAACAATATCTTAAACCCCCAGAAACTCATGGATGCACCAGAGGATTGGCTAACAGCTACACCGCTTCGCTATCAGGTTTCAGTCTAAAAAAAAATTGTTGAGGGAGCGACGTTGACAATAAAAAAGAAGACACATCATCTGAAAAAACATCAGCAAGAAATGGATGTCTGTATCAGATGCGCGTATTGTTTCGAACAATGCCCAATCGTACAAGAAGTGCAATGGGATACCGATGGCGCCCGAGGAAAAGTCATTCTTTCCTATGGACTCCTCACGGGCGAAATTGAGCCTTCTGAGTATATCGCAGGGAAACTGTTCCGATGCACTTATTGTCGAGATTGTTTAGAACGATGCCCATCGAAAGTAAAAATCCTTGAGATTATATCCTCAGCGCGCGCTGACCTGGTTGAAGCAGGGTTTGCGTCTGATGTCCATAACCATGTTATCCATAATATCCAAACCACAGGGAACATCTACGGTGACAAGGAGGTCGTCTCACAGCAAAGAGACGGTGAGACACCATTGTTTATCGGGTGTCAATACCTTGGGAGGCCAAATAAAACAAAAAAATACATCAAAATCCTCGAAGAACTTGGCATAAATCCCAAGGCTACCAAAGAAGTCTGCTGTGGATATCCCATGGACGTCCTTGGATTCAAAAAAGAGTTTGCCTCCCATAAAGAACAGTTCAAGAACGCCTTCCCATTTAACGAGGCAATGACATTATGTCCCACCTGCACCGTTTTTCTCAAAGAGGGACATAAAATCAACGTTAAACATGTGTTACAAGCAATTGCTGAAAAGATTCCTTCAGCACATCTCAATATGAAAGTAACGTACCATGACCCATGTGATTTTTCTCGTGGGCTTAAGCTCATTGAAGAACCACGGAAGATCTTAAAAAAACTTGGTGTGGAAGTCATTGAGATGGCCACCAATAAAGAAAACTCACGGTGCTGTGGCGGTGGTGGAGGCATCCTGATGTCTGATCAACCCCTTTCAAATGAGATAGCAAAAAAACGGATTCATGAGGCGTTGGACACCGGTACCAATATCCTTGTTACGGCGTGTCCGACCTGTGAACAGGTTCTCAAGAAGGCAGCCCAAGAAATCGCAGAAAATGAAGGGAAAACCATGACGATTCGAAGTATCGAAGATATTATCTGGCAGGGGCTTTCGGAGGTGAAAAAGAATGCTGAAACTACTAAAGCTTGAGCATATGCACGGTCAACAATCCATGCTTGTCTTTCATGCTCTTGCTCGGATGGGGTTTGAAGGTCTTGTGATCGTGTCTCCAGAGATGCCGCTCGCATCCATTGGGTACTTCCAGGATGCAGAAAAGGAAATCGATCTTGCAGCATGTAAAAAACTGGATATTCCCGTGATGCGGCGGGAGGTGGGCGGTGGAGCGACCTATCTGGACCACAATCAAGTGTTTTATCAGGTAATCTGGCAGAAAAAAAACCCTGCATTCCCAACTCGAATCAAAGACATTTTTTCTATGTTGTCCCAGCCGGCTTGCGACACCTATCATGACTTTGGGATTGAAACCCATTTCAGACCAGAGAATGATATCGTGACGAAAGACCAGCGGAAAATAGCTGGGGAAGGCGGGGGTGACATCGGAGAACACATGGTGTTTGTCGGTGGCATCCTTATGGATTTTGATTATGCAACGATGAGTAAAATCCTAAAGGTCCCAGACGAGAAATTTAGGGATAAAATCTATAAAACCATGGAAGAGAACCTTACGACGATGAAACGGGAATTAGGATACATTCCCGCTCGAGAAGATGTCGTGACCTCACTTGTTCAGAACTTTGAAAAACTCACAGGCCCCCTCCATCCCATGACATTAACATCTGATATCGTTGAAAAAATGATTGAACTTGAACAATGGTTCAACTCCAAAGAATTCTTGTTTAAAAAAACCCCTCGAATCCCAAAGGGTGTAAAAATACGCGAAGGAGTTGAAATACAATATAGTACATATAAGGCGCGAGGAGGCCTGATTCGCACTGCCCAAGAGATAAAAGAAGAGACTATCGAATCTATAGGGATCTCAGGTGATTTTCAGTTCTATCCGAAATCTGAATTGAACGGGTTGGAAAAAGATTTGGTTTATACAAAGCGGAAAGAAAACGTGTTAATTTCAAAAGTTGAGGATTTCTATCATAAGAAACATATTGAAAGTCCTGGTGTAGAGCCTGAGGATGTCTCTGAGGCGATCATGGAGGCAAAATAAAATGATTGATTCAAAAAAATTAGATCCGAATTTTAAACATGAAGTGGCTACCGAGATGGGGGGCATAAATATCAGCCGGTGTTTTGCCTGTGGAACATGCACTGCTGGGTGTCCTGTACGTGAGATTGACGAAAAATACAATCCACGAAAGATCATTCACATGGTATTACTTGGGATGAGGGAGCGTGTGTTAAAAAGTGATTTCATCTGGTTGTGTTCGACCTGTTATACCTGTTATGACCGATGTCCTCAGGGGGTCCAGCTCACCAGCATCATGACCGCGTTAAAAAACATTGCCGCTCGTGAAGGATATATCCATCCATCTTTCAAGGAACAAAATCGTCTGGTAAGCACGTTTGGCCGACTCTATGAAGTTGAAGATTTCGATAACAAGAAACGAGAGAAACTCGGACTGCCACCCATACAAAAGACGTTTGAGGACCTGACAAAACTCATGAATGATATGCTCCCGAAAGAGGTGACGAAATGAAATATGCATTGTTCTTGGGATGTACTATCCCTGTTCGAGCGCAGAACTATGAACTTTCCGCCCGCGAGGTCGCGAAAAGACTGGGTATTGATTTTCTTGATATCCCTGAGTTCTCATGCTGCGGTTTTCCTGTTAAGTCATCCAACCATGAAGCATCGTTAGTCATCGCGGCACGCAATCTAGCGATTGCCTCAGAAAAAAAAGAAAAGATATGCACGTTATGCAATGCATGTACCTCGGTTCTAACGGAGGCAAATAAGGAGCTAACAAAGAATAAGGAGCTTAGAGAAAAAATCAATAAGGAACTCGCAAAGATTGATAAAGAGTTCAAACCCGGTGTAGAAATCAAACATTTTTCACGAATACTGTATGAAGACATCGGTTTAGATGCCATTCGGGAGAAAATCAAGACAGACCTTAGTAAACTTCGTATGTCGATTCATTATGGATGTCATTACCTCAGACCAGCGGAGCTGTATGACGGGTTTGATGATGCAGAGAATCCATCGACAGTCGAAAACCTTGTCGCTGTGACTGGAGCAGCAGTGGTCGATTATAAAAACAAACTGGAATGCTGCGGGGGAGCAATTCTTGGTGTCGAAGAAAAAATCGCGCTTTCCATGGCCAAACAGAAACTAGATCAGGTCACTTCAAACACGGTTGATGCCTTGGTCACTATTTGTCCGTTTTGCTCAATCATGTATGAAGATAATCAGAAGAAAATTGAAACAACATTCAATACCTCCTATAACCTGCCTGTGCTGTATTACCCGCAGGTTCTTGGCCTTGCTCTTGGGGCAGACACAAAACAATTGGGGTTTCGACTCAATAAAATACGACCGACAGCAGTTCTTGAGAAACTGGGGGTGACGCTCTAATGACACCGATACCAAAATCCGGAAAGATAGGGTCCGTATTGGTGGTTGGTGGCGGTATAGGAGGTATGCAAGCTGCCCTTGATCTGGCGGACTCCGGGTTTAAAACCTACCTCTTAGAGGAAAAACCAGCAATCGGGGGTGTCATGGCCCAGTTAGACAAAACCTTTCCCACCAATGACTGCTCCATGTGCATCCTGTCCCCAAAGCTTGTGGATATGGGCCGACATCCAAACATCGATTTAATAACCTATGCGGAGCTGCAGGAAATCACAGGCAACACCGGTAATTTCCATGTAAAAATCCGAAAGAAACCAAGTTATGTGGATCCGCAGAAATGCACGGGATGTGGGGAATGTGAAGAAGTATGCCCGGTTCTTCTTGAATCTGAATTTGATGAGCGGTTATCAAACCGTCATGCTATTTACAAGATGTATCCTCAAGCAATCCCAAATGTCTACACTATTGATAAGATTGGTATCCCACCATGTATGAACGCCTGTCCTGCACATGTAAATGTGCAGGGGTACGTGGCATTAATACGAGATGGGAAATTCCAGGAAGCAGCCGATCTTATCAGAGAACGAAATCCTTTCCCCGGGGTGTGTGGAAGAATCTGCACTCATGTCTGTGAAGAGAATTGTAATCGAAAAGACATTGATGAAGCGGTCGCTGTTCGGGCGTTAAAACGTTTTGCTGTTGACTATGAACGGCTTCATGGACGCAAGCAATCGAAGAAAAAACAGGTTGAATTACGTGGTCAAGACCATAAAATAGCAGTCATAGGTTCAGGACCCGCTGGTTTGACTGTCGCTTACGATCTTGCGAAAATGGGGTACTCTCCAACTGTGTTTGAGGCGCTCTCACAGGTGGGAGGGATGCTTCGGGTTGGTGTCCCTAAATATCGTTTACCACCAGATGTACTTGATTATGATATCAAAATCATCCAAGATGAAGGAGTTGACATTCGAACCAATACACCAATAGGGCCTGATTTAACGTTAAATGATTTACATAGGGCAGGATATGAAGCAGTCTTTATTGCAATCGGTACACATAAAAGTAAAAAACTTGGAATCGACGGAGAAGAATTAGATGGTGTCGTTCACGCAGCTGGATTTCTGCATGATCTGGGGGCTGGAAAAAAAGTCGATTATGAAGGAAAAATCGTTGCTGTTATTGGTGGGGGGAATGTTGCGATTGATTCTGTCCGTACCGCACTACGTCTTGGGGCAAAAACAGCGTTTGTCATTTACCGTCGTTCCCGAGCAGAAATACCGGCGAACAAGGAGGAACTCGAGGAATGTGAACAAGAAGGCATCTCGTTTTATTATCTTACTGCACCAACAAAAATCCTGGGTAAAAAAGGGAAGGTAACCGGATTAGAGTGCGTTCGGATGAAGCTAGGCGAACCTGATGAAACCGGTCGAAGAAGTGCGATACCCATTGAAGGGTCTACCTTTACACTTGATGCGGACGTGGTGATCTCCGCCATCGGTCAAGCACCCCTCTTATCACCGCTTGCAGAAGCAGAGGTTGAGTTAGGGTTGAACCGCGAAGGTATTGTTTCTATTCCCATCCAGAACCTTGAATTAGAAGGCGTCTATGGGTTTACTGCATTTCTGCGTGCCCTGAGTATGGGTCAGAAAATAGAAATAGGACAAAAAGTTCTTGTCGTCGGTGGGGGAAACGTAGCAATTGATGTCGCTCGTTCAGCTCGACGTATTGGGGCAAAAGAAATCCACGTGGCCTGTGTTGAATCCCGCGAGGAGATGCCTGCGTTTGATTATGAAATAGAAGAAGCAGAGCAAGAGGGAATCCTTATTCATACAAGACGGATGCCAAAACGTATTATTGGAGTCGGAGGTCGTGCAATTGGTGTCGAGACTCTTCAGTGCACTTCCGTGTTCGATGAGAAAGGCAGATTCAACCCACAGGTTCGGCCAAACACAGAATCAGTTATTGAAGCAGACACCATCATTGTTGCGATTGGTCAGGAGGTAGACTATACTCTTCTTAAAGCAGCTGATGGCGTTCTGGTCACAAAACGCGGGTTGCTTCAGGTCGATAATCTCACATATCAAACCAATATCCCTTGGATTTTTGCCGCCGGCGATGCCGTCGTAGGACCAGGGCTTGTCATTGAAGCAATCGCTCAAGGACACGAGGCCGCAATCTCTATCGATCGTTATCTGAACGGAGAGGATTTGTATAAAGATAGACCTGGGAGAGAAAACATAGTCGCTCCAAAACCTGAGAAAAAATTTGAGAAACAACCCAGAGTGACAATCCCAAAACTTGAGGTTGAAAAACGAGTTGAAAATTTCGAAGAGGTAGAGCTTCCGTTGACAGAAGAACAGGCTCGCCAAGAGGCACAGCGGTGTTTAAGCTGTAATTTCTGTTCCATTTGTAAACAATGCGTTGAGGCATGTGAAGCTGACGCTATCGACCATGAGATGGGAGAAAAAACGTTAGAACTTGATGTTGGTGCAGTGATTTTCGCCCCGGGCTATGAGTTGTTTGATGCAAGACTGAAAAGCGAGTATGGATATGGACGATATAAAAACGTAGTTACATCTCTTGAATTTGAACGGGTTCTCTCTGCATCAGGACCATTCGCTGGCCATGTGGTCCGGCCATCTGATCAGAAAGAACCACGAAAGATAGCTTGGATACAATGTGTTGGTTC
>MUGE01000089.1:0-5666 GCA_002900545.1 Thermoplasmata archaeon M11B2D
CGATAGGTGCCTGTTCCGTGAGCCAAGTCAGATGCTCTCACCTGTCCATTGAAGATGGTATCGAGGCCAAGTTGACAGCTGCTGTTAATGATGCGTGGCGTGGTCTCATTCACGGTATCATTATCAACAATCCAGTTTTCCGTTGTCTCATTGTAATACTGCACCTGCATCAACAAATATCCACTAATGTCTGTTTCACCCGTGTTCTCAATCTTCGACTGATACCCTGTATAGAATTTGTACACGCTACTCCAGGTGGATAGGGTACCATCATCCGCTTTGACCTTCCAGTACCACCACTGACCGTTCACCGACGCGTTGAGTAGCTGCTGGCGATACACGCCATCACCGACGCTGCTGTTCTCTCCAAACTGATACCATGTGTTCGGGTTCGTGTAATTCACCACGATATACACCTGGCTGCATTTGGAGGAGCCTCCTTCATTTCCAATGAACGAAATGCCGGCCTGAAGTGCATCAATTGCACTCCAACTCCAGGTGGTACCGGTCGCGGGATTTACCGGCCAGGTACTGCTGTAATAGGTAAACGTGGATGTTGGCGCAAACTCGTTTCCATAGTAATAACTGCCACTTGACCGGATGACGATCTTTCCTTCGTTTGGAACACTGGGAAATTGTCCGAATCCACCCCGGTTACACCGGGCATAGACCGTCACACCATGAATGACGCCTGATACGCTCCCGTGATCCGCGAGATTGTAACTGTCTTTCTTCCAGCTAGTTCCGCTCCAGTACACATAATCGTTGTCATTGACAATCGTATCATCGACGCATTTATAGTTCGCGTTCTGAGAGGTGGGATATCGCTGCAGCTCGGTGATACTGCCGTTGGCGTTGGGGCGCAAGGTTAACAGACTTGGGGTAGAGTTCGTATACCAGGTGACGTTCATTGTGTCACCATTCGGATCTGAGATCGTGATGTTTAGCTGAGGCTGTAGGGTGATGCCGTTGGTTCCATGGGGTGGATAGGGATTTGACACGAATGGTGCAGTATTGTAGGTGACTCGAAGCTGAATCATGGAACAGAAGAGAGTCGTTTCTGCGCCAACAGATGCTTCGACATCGCAATCAAGGTCATCTACCTCAGACCAGGTCCATTGTAAGAAACCACCGCCACCTCGGCCACCGTCGTTGGTGATGTCAAACCATTGCGACCATTCCGGTCGTTCTGGAGCGATAAATGTGTAGTTCTCACCATCGGTTTCTCCAAAGATCGGTCGCAAGGTGATAGTTCCTCCGTTCTCCCCTTCGTAATACCCATTCACCCGCAGTTCTACTTTCTGGATCGTCCCGAGATCGTCTCCCTCACAGGTGTTCCCGTTACAGAGCTCGACAGTGGTGTCAGTGCGAGTTGATGCAAATGTTTCTTCGGTTTCGTCAGTCATTAATTCTGGGTCATTCTCCCATGTCTCATTCGCATCAAATGCGTCGAAATAATAGGTTTCCTGACTGGCATCATACCATTGCAGCTGGGTGGATTTCTGCTGACCTATGGCAAGCGTCCCGACCCGGATGAACAAGGTGACCGGTGCGTTCTGCTGACCCACCCGTGATTTCACCTGCAGTTTATAGGTCGGGTCCGGGTCCCAGCGCACATACAAAGACTGGGTCTGCGTCTCTGTACTGTCGTCCATGAGGTAGAACACGGTTTCATTAAGATCGGTATAAACGTTTTCCAGGGTCTGGTTCAGGTAATAGGACTCCTGGTCGACCATGATGTAATCACCCTGGGTGGTCATGTTGATCTGGATGTCCTTGAGTTCCCAGCCGAACCCGAGTACATACAGGATGCTTGTCGTACCAAGGTTCTTGATGTACGGGATGACGGTGAGGTCACAGTCGTTGACACCGAGATGATATCGGATGGCAAGACGGAACGGGTATCCAGCATAGCTAAGATCCTTCCATAGCGTCACGTTCACATAAGAGTTTTCGTCGATCTCGATGTCTCGGTTAAATCCAGTGAGCTCATCCGTCCGGTACAACAGGTTCCATTGGTCGTTGTTGTAGTATCCCAGCATCAGTACGTTATGGGACCAGTAATTATCCTTATGGTTCGTCAGCTGAATGCCGCTGCTGGTGTTGAAATAATAGTTATCGTATTGGTTCCAGAGATGCAACACCGCTCCATCATCCAATAATTCGTATCCTAGTGGTCGTGATGGGTCACCGGGTGGATCAGTGAGGTTGATATAATCGTTTGAAGTGTAGTTTTCTTTTGTTGTACATACTGTAATGGTCGCGTCAGCAGAGACGGTGAAGTTAAACCCACTTGTACAGTTCGTATTATTCGCGTGATCAACTACCCAGATGCTGTAGTTGTACACCCCGTTCTGCCATGTGTCATTAAAGAAATAGATATAATCACAGGGATAGCTCATATTTGCGACCATAGAGAGATTCCCGGTTGTTTCGTTGTCCGGATATGTGATATTTATATAGACAGCTTGGATGCCACTTAGATTATCAAAAAGGTTCACTTCGAAAGTGACATTTTGTCCGAATCCTACCTGATCTGGATAATCAACCACCGAGACATATTGTGGCTTGAGTGATTCAATATACAATGTTTGATTACTGATATGCGTGTTATTTTGATTATCTTTGACGGTTAAGGAAACATTATAGATTCCTGATATGGCATAGACATGTATGGGATTTTGTTGATATGAGCTATTTCCATCTCCGAAATCCCATGTCCAGTTGACAATCGAATTTACACCACTAGATATATCCGAGTAGGATATATTTGTTCCAGGCTGACCCCCCAGGATATTAAAATCTGATTTAAGTACAACAACAGAAACATTAACCGTACAGTTGTAATAATCTCCCTGCCCATTGTCAAGTGAAAGATTGACAATATACATACCTATTTGACTGTAGTTGTGGGAAACATTTTGTTCTTCTGAATAGGTGCCATCACCGAAACTCCAATTCCAGTTGAGTGATTCTCTTGTTTGTGTCTGTATATAAACACCTTCGGCTAAACCAGTGCAACTTGTTTGTTGTGCAGGTGTGACAAGGGTTTGGGTGAATTGCCCTAGGAGTTCGTTATTCCATGGAACTGGAGCCCCTTGATTTGCGGTGACAGTGACATTAAGTGGTTCAGACCAGGCGGAAAAGACATCGGGTTGTAATAAGTTGTCTTTTGCCCGTACTTGAACTTGGTATTCACCAGGGAACCACCAACTAATTGGTCGGAAGCAATTTTCCCCTGATTCATGTGGTCCCCCCACAATCCAGCGAGTGTAGTAGGTGGCCCCTAGTCCTGTGTCGTATCGCCATTGATACCAGATATCATCACCATTGGGATCAGTTGAGTTAGTGGCAAATTTTTTCATTTTATTGTTAATCACGTCAGCGACCCATGGTTTATGTGGTGTTTCTGGTGGATCATTAGATGGGTACAAAAAGAAGGGACCTGTTGAATATGTATCGTTTGCAAACAAACCGAAATCTAAGTAATCAAAAAGGTGAGTTAAATCTCGATCCGCTTCCCCACTTGAATTATAAAGAAAGACTTGAAGGAAATACGATCCCATAGGAGCTTGGGGTGGTAATGTGATGTTTAAACTGTCCGTAATATTTGTCGGGGAAGATATGTTATAATATTTCTTTATTTTATATCTGCAGAGGATTTGGTGTTGTAGTGAGATAAGGGTTGCTTTAACCAAAACACGATCAGGTATAGACGTTTTTATCGTATAATTTACTTGGACTGTATCATCATAGGTATTTATATCACCGGGTGAGTCCCTGAGGTCATAGTCTATATCTTCAAACCAGCAGTTTGTGTGTGAACCAAGCGCCATGACGCCGCCTAACCAGGTGCCAAAAAGTATTCGAGAATGATTGTTTTCCATTAGAATTGTATAGTCACCATTTGCATAGTTAGCTTTAGCAATTAAAGGCAAGTCAACCTTCCATAGTATGCTGTTATTGTCACTCAGATTAATAGCGATGACCCATTTTCCCTCTTTACGCCATTGGTGGTTAGCAGAGATAAGCATTATGGGATGTTCTGGCGTTCCACAGATTGTCATGTCTGAACTTGGTAGAACTGGTAAATCTTTATTTTTACCTGTATCATTAAGGAGTGTTTTCATATCGATTTCTTCGATGATGCTTCCGTTTTCTTCAGAAAAACGAACCAGTTTATTACCCCCCGTAGTATTTCTGAATCTTACTTGGTCGCAATCCTCGTACCAAAAACCACCCCGTGGGTCTTTCGTAAATGTAAACCATGTTACATTTTGATAAGAGATATTCCATTTTTCAGTACCATTATTTGCGTATACTGCGTAAATATGTGGATCTCGATTCTCTGGGAAAAGAAACGAGTAGTTATATCCATCGAAATACACGGTATCGCCAATTAAGGTTGGGGTTGCTTGACTTTTTTCATTTTTCCTGGAGTAATTATAGTACCATGCAACCTCTAAAGGATTCTCCTCGTTGCTTGTATTAACATCAACAGCATAAAGCCGTGCGACATAACCTTTTTTCTCACACGCAAGAAATACTCTGTTTCCACTGACGAGCGCTGAGTTAACCGTTGAATAATAATCTGGGCCTTCGAGGAGTTGCGGTTCGACGATTGAGTTGTTGGCAAGCATCTCATCGGTGTTGCTGTCAAATGCTGCCACGTAGCCATAGGGGTCGCTAAAAAATTCGATGTCTCCTTCCTGGAAGAAGTAGTTCAATGGCATTATGCCATAAGGTATATCTGATACCCATTCAACGGTTTGGTTTTGGTTGTTATAATGATAGGGACAGGAGAGTGGGTTTGCTATGATGGATAGAAAATCTGACATGTTCATTTCAGGTATTCCGTAGTATGATCCTTTTGTTCCGTTTTGTCCTAATTTTATTTCAGCTATTTTCTCGCCACTTGTGACGTTATATGCAAGAAGTGGACCATTTTCTGTTGGTAAGATGATGGTTTTATTTTCAACTATGGTTGGGCTAAAAGGGATTGATCCTAAGGGTATTGTCGTTGAATTCCATTCAAGAGAGACATTATTATGATTGGAGGCATTGACTAGAATGATTTTCATATTATCACAAGCAACAACTCGACCTTGGGTATCGATCATAGGTGAAGAAGCAGTTGCTAAAGCATTTAATCCAGAAGGATTCGGAGTTAATGGATTATTATTTAAAAATAAAGGACCAGATGACCAAATATGATTACCGTAATAGTCGTAAAGGATAAGGTTATCTTTCCCACGATAATTTGAAAATGTACATGCTGCAATGCTACCATTTCCAGCTATTCCATTTCCCCATGTTCCAACTAACTCTCCACCTAAATCATGACGGTACCATACTCTTCCAACATTTGTTGTAGGTGGCGGTAGCCAGATATTTTCTGTCATCTGAGGATCCATATGAACCATCCCGCCCCCCTTTGGTGGAAGAATAAAATCACTGAGACCCAAAGGTAGAAATGCGATTACTGCTAGTAGGCTTATTGTCAAAATATAAAAGATATTTTTTCCTTTTCTCCTTTTTTGTTTCATGTTATTTCCTCTCCCTAAAATATAAATCAAACGTAATTGTTACAATAGGTAATCGCTTTAACCTTTAAATATTTTATTTAGTAAAAATAGACTTTTTATATAATTTCAAAGACCAATAAA
>MUGE01000090.1:0-5666 GCA_002900545.1 Thermoplasmata archaeon M11B2D
GATATATCGATCTCTCAAAACCCGATTCCCTGTGGCGGAGCAACAACAGTAACAGCAACGATCAAAAGAGCACCGCTGACCCGTGGGAAACTGCCGTTAGGGGGGATAGCAAAACTATGGGATCATGATACGTTTTTGAGAGGTGGAGATGATCTGCTGGACCAAGAACATGTGGTGTTATGGTTTAACCAAAACACGATATCGTTTACCATACGATGTGATGTAAAAGAAGGCGGCTGCGACCTCTACGGACCAAGCGGTGAGAGTGGCGAGAGCGGGACTGATATTTACGTAAGTTTTTATGAACAGAAGAGTGCAAAGATCTATGTGAAATGTGTGCAGGTTGACGTGGACGGGGAGCTTGCATTACAGGGGGAAGAGGACGCGACAGTCGGTGACGAAACAAACGTGACGTTGTTCGCTGAGCGTGCAATAGAGAATATCACAACCGCACAGGTGGCTGTCTCGTACGATTCAACGGTTTTTGAAGTAGGAAGCGTTGAAATAGTCCATCCCGTCCTGCTAATGAACCTAGCAGAGGGTGTCTTTTCCTATGAGACGAGCATCCCTGGCGTTGTCTCGTTTACAGTATCGAAACCATCCATCCCCATAACACTTGACGGACCACTTGCCATACTGCACCTCCGGGTGAAACAGAACTCATCATTGCTGTGGGATACTACCACTCTCCGGGTACAAGAGGACACGGTGTTCTATAACGAGATCGACGAGGAAATCACCGTATGTCTTGGCGGCGCTCATTCTATGTTTATAGCACCAGATGACATCACGCCACCGGTGATTGACCCAAGCCGCATCAACTTTACCAAAGGAAAAATCGTTGGTTTGAGTGGTTCTGTCACCGATGATTACGATAGCTTCAAACACTATCTGTCTGTGGCTCTCTACGATGAGAACGACATCTTACTAGCAGAAGATTTCGTAAACGATGATGGGAGTTTTTTGCTTGATCGGTTCTTCTGGTTAAACGACACCGCATCATCAACACTTCTCGTCTCAAACGGCGTCAACCTGTCAGCATCGTACTTGTTTGTACCTAAACCAACATCTGTTCCGTATGTCCTTGTGAATTATCAGACCGCCAGTGCGAATAGTACAGGGAAGCCTGGTGAGACAGTTCAACTCGCATTTGATATCCTTGGAGTGAGTGATACTGCTGAAATCTATGATTTCACGGTTTCTGACGATCAGGGTTGGCATATAAACCCGTCTGTATTTGAGATGGAGCTAGGGCCAATGGAAAACAAGACATTACCGATAAATGTCACAATACCAACAACTGCAGAAAATACAACGACAAATATGATAAGGATAACCATGGCGTCACGCACATACCCGGAAAATCGCGATGCTGATTCGGTGGTCGTATCGGTTTTCGGTGCATATCAACAACCATCAGAAGAGAAAGAGACCCCTGGTTTTTCCCTGTGCCTCCCCCTCATAGCCATAGGGTTCTTCGTTCTATTAATAAAAAGAAAGAAGAAATCAGATTCCTAGCTACGTTGCACATACGACTTCTTTTTCCAGTGACGCAGCGTAGAAAAAGAATCCTGTACTGTTTGATTGTCTGACCGTGTTATTTCAGTATGTCATAGAACTCTTCATAGGGCATGCGTGTGGAATACGACGGAAGCTTTTCGTAGATGTCCTTGAAGAATTTCAGTTTGTGCGACTTATCATGGGAGTGTTTGTCCTTCCAATATGTGATGATGATGTATTTGTGTGGTGTGACATCCACCTTGGTAAGGTCTGCAGAAAGGTAACTGCCGACGCCAGAGATGCCGGAAATCTTCAGTAGTTTGGAGCCAAGGAACCCGTCGATCTCGTTGGTCTTTTGGCAGAGCTGCTTGATGCGACCTTGGAACGTTGTTTCCTTGTCAGGATGTATCTCCAGGTAATTGATAGCGCTGATGATACCTCGGGTGACTCGGGGGTAGTCCGCATCCCAATCCCCAGCAAGCAGGTCCGCGTTGATATGCCATTTCTTGAGCCATTTTTTCGCAAGCTTTGCCCGGACGCCTGAATTGCAGTAGACTGAGACGGTTTTGCCTTTTAAGAAATCAAGGGAGAACTCCAGGTCATGGACCGGGATGTTAAGAGCCCCTTTGATGTGGTCTTGTACGTATTCCTCCCGTGTCCGTACGTCGATGATGAGTTTTTCTTTTTCGCTCATAGGGTGATTCACCAAAAGACAGGATGCAGGCATGCTTTTTAAACATTCAGGGCAGTCTTGCTTTTTCTTTCAATCATAAAAAAAAGATGGTGGGTTTTGCCTAGAAGGCGAACAAAGTCCTTAGGCAAACACCCTGTTAGGGCATCGTATCACTCAGGCACAAAGCAGAAGTACCACACGCTTAGCTCTTTGAACGCAACGTTTCCTCCGCTGTCCTTGGCAGAGATGTTCATGGTAAAGGTCCCAAGATCCGGCCCAATCCATTTCCTCTCAAAAAGCTCACTAGCGCTGTTCCACGTCATGTTCCCCTGCTCATCCTCATACACGTACAGGTAGACTAGGATATCCTCAGGGGGGTCCACATCATCGGTGACTCTTACTTGGACAGGGCGGACCCTAAAGCCGCCAAACCCCGTGGTGTCTCCCTTTTGAAAAACAGCAACTATTTATTCCAAACACTTTATTAACAGGCGCATATGGGGTTTCATATCATACGAACATATCTTAAGCTTGGACGGGTTCATTCAGCTGTGCTTACTGGGATAGCACCTGTCTGCATCGCAGCTGCAACAGGGAGAACACTCCCGCTATACCACTACCTTGCACTCTTTCTCATCGGTTTTCTCTTCCACCTCTACCTTTTTACCCTCAACGAACTTAAGGATGTAGAAATAGATAAAAAATCAAAAGATCTCCAAAGCAAACCACTCATCGATGGATCGATATCTCTGAAAGCAGCCCGCATCATTGTACTTGCGTCCTGCTCCCTCATCCTTCTCCTCACTGTGGTCTTCTTCTTTGACAACGCAATAATTCTCATCGGCATCAGCCTTCTTGGGTTCCTCCTCGGATGGATCTATGATTCTTTCGGAAAGACACTTCCGCACGCAGACTACATTTTAGCTCTGATGATCTTTCTTGTCGCATTCTATGGCGGGCTATCAGCAACAACACAGCTCTCCCCGTTTGTCATAACCATAGCACTCCTCGCCTTCACCCAGATGCTAATACAAAATATCGTTGCTGGACTAAAGGACGTCGACCATGATTTCCTTGCAGGCGGACTGAGCACAGCACTCCGGCTGGCGGTACGGGTGGACAAAGAACGACTCATCATCCCACGATCATTCATCGCCTATGTCTCGGTGCTAAAAACACTGCATATAGCCCTGGTGATGACCCCGTTTATCACTGGATGGATCCAGTACGAGCAATGGCAGTTTTATATAATCATCGTTCTTATCGCGATTTCAGTTGTTTTCATGATACGGTTCCTTGTGATGAAGACATTCCAACGGGAAAAACTCATGCGCGCCATCGGATTTCATGAGATGTTTACGTTTATGATCATTCCCCTTCTGCTCGTTGGCTTTATCGGGTATGCGGCTGCGGCATTCCTGGCAGTCTTCCCGGTCCTCTGGCTTGGGGTCTTCCTTCTCGTCCTGTACGGAAGACTGATGCCAACGATTTAATATCCCATCAGAACGTGATCAATGATGACCCTGAAAAAAACCATCCTTGCGTATCTTCGATTAAGCCGGCTGCAGACCGCAGCAGTCACCGCAGTCACCCCTCTCATCGGCAGTCTTCTCATGGGCCAACGAGACATCATGGTTCTTTCCCTGCTGTTCCTTATCGGTTTCTTCTACCACATCTACGGGTTTGTGTTAAACGAGTACATCGATGTAGACGTCGACAGAAAATCCATCGACCTGCAGACAAAACCGCTGGTAAGCAACCAAATCACCAAACGCTCCGCTATCATCCTTTCTCTTTCCGCGGCCGCATGCTGCTGTCTTCTCACACTGTATTTCTCCCCAGCCATCCAGCCCCTAGCCCTCCTCCTGCTTGCGCTGCTTCTCGGTGGAATCTACGATATACTTGGCAAACGAATACCAGGTTCGGATTTCATCCTTGGTCTCAGTTTCTTTTTCATGTGCCTCATGGGAGCAAGTACCGTATCTGATACGTTCACCACCGTGACCTACATCGTCTGTTCCATCTATTTTATCCATATCGTGTTCAATAACGCGGTGGAAGGCGGACTAAAAGACGTCGACCATGACACCGCCGCCGGCGCAAAGACGCTGGCGACACGACTAGGAGTACGCATCCAAGACAACACACTATTCATCACCAGACCATTCGTGCTGTTCTCCTGGTCGATCAAAATGATTTTTATCGGACTGATCGTTTCCCTGTGGCTTCAACCACAGACCCGGCTTTCCTTCTCCCTTGAAAACACGGTACACATACTATTTCTTGTGCTCTTTGTTGGCATTGTCTTTTTCACCATGCATACCTTCTTGTCCGCCACTACCTTTGAAAGAACCCGTTTAAAACGGTTGTTCAGCATCCATGAGATCTCCTCATACTTCCTGCTTGTCCTTTCGCTTTTCCCCCTGATTGGTCTTTCCCCAACGCTCATACTTCTTTTTCTCCCGTTTCTCTGGTTCATCCTGTTCAACGTTATCCTGTATGGGAAAGCTCTGCAACCACAAGTATAAAGTAACCAGAGGTATTAGCAGAAAAAAAAAGAGGTGCTTCTGTGGATATCACCAGCTGGCTCTTCAATGACATCATCATATCACGATCCTTTCAGACACAACTATTCTACATCTTCATGTTCTTCTTCGCAATATTCTCTCTGTGGCTCTCAAGAAAGGCTCGATTGTTCAGATTCTCCCTGCTGCTGTGGCTTGCAGCAGGACTCATCGGTGTGATCTGGGAGATCGTGTTATTTAGCAGTGGACTACGGCAGTACAGCTTTATCGCTGGCTTTGAGCTTTTCTATCATGCTCTCACCGAGGGCGGACCAGGGTTGATAGTCATGGTTGTTTTCGCAGATAAAATCGGCCTTATAGACCTCTCAGAGTATAAAGAGGAGGTGCGAAAACGGCACTCCTAGAATGGCTCCTCTCACCAGCGAGCGTCTCTCGTGAGGTGAACTACGCCTATTTCCTCGTCGTGCTTGGCATCACCGTCACAGTCTTAGGGATAGCGCTGTACACAAAAAATAAACGGGCGGTGAAAATGTTTGTTTTCGCCATGGGCATCTGGGCGCTCATCGAAGGCATCGGTCTTGCGACAGGGATGAGAACCTACAACCCTCCTGAGGAAAGGATTCTTGTGTTTGTTTTTGTCGCATTCGTCGAAGACCCTGGCTGGGTCTGCCTAGGGTTTATGATGGCAGAGCAGCTCTTTAAGAGGTTAAAACCACGTAGAACGGCAACCATAGCTTCACCAACAGAACAGTCATCTCCTGAAACGCCAAAAAATTTACAAAAGCAGAAACAATAAAAGAGAACACAATCAGCATAAAGAAAAAACCTCCAGGTTATAAAAAGACTTCCTGAATTTGATGACGTGGTACTTGACGTAGTTATAATTGGAATAAAGCCTGGTAAAAATACGTTTCAACGTAAATTTTTACCTAATAAAAATCAATGACTCTGCCGGGACCCATTTCTGA
>MUGE01000091.1:0-5641 GCA_002900545.1 Thermoplasmata archaeon M11B2D
GTTAATCGATTCCTTGATATACCTGTTTACCTCGTTACGCATAACCTCTTTGGGGTATATGCGACCATTACGGTTCTTCAGGTTCGCTTGGAGCATGATACATTCAATCAGATAGTCTTTCTTGCCGTTCTCTTTTGCCTCGACAATCAGTTTTACCTCTTCGATATCTTCTCTTATAAGCCTCATTCTAGTCTCCTTCAACCTCCGCGTGTTAAACCAAATGCTTTCCTTTTCTGGATGGACTTTTTCATTTTTCTGATAGCCATTTTCTTTCCAGATACATCTGCTTTTTTGGTTCTTACTTCTTTTCGTTTTGCCTTTTTTAACGATATACGTCTTGCGGCTGTTTTATTTTTACATGTTCCATTAACAAGAATCTGGTTTGGATTTGTACATTTTAACTTTCTTACCAATTTTCTTCCACGAACGACTTTTTTCCTTATAAGAGCCTCGTCAAGTTCTTCTTGGCTTGTTTCGGATTCAAGCAACGCAAAAAGGTCTTGACACTCTTGCACCAAGACCAATGTCTCTTCAATATGTGCGTTTGGCTTGCTCATGGATTACGCCTTGGTTTCTACGCGACCATCATCAGACTTGATAGTCTTTTCCGCTGCGGCATCACCCTTTTTCATATTGGGTTTTGCTGGCTTGGTTCCACCAACAGGGGCTTCATCATTTCCGTCATCAGATTTGAAGGATTCGCCTTCTTCCAAATCATCCATATTATCCTCTTCACCATCCATTTCACCATCGCAGCCTTCTTTGCATGACTTTTTCTCAAAAAGTTTTTTGGAAATTTCGGCACGTTTTTCGTCAAGACGGTCAGCAATAATTCCCATCATGGCTTCATTGAATAGTTCATGAACCAGAACGGTATCCCTATTCAACATTGCTTCTACCAATTGTGTTGTATCAGTCATTTTTTTTCTCCAAATGAATTTGACCATTAGACATATTATCTATACGGTATTTATGGAAACAAGAACTTAGCCTCGTTTCGCCTTGGCTTTTCTTTCTTCTTGGTCAGCCAGTTCAGACTGTGACTTCATATCCTGTTTGGCTTGTACTTCCTGCCTCTGTGCTTCTGCATCGGCTTCCCTGTTTTGTTGGTCAACCTCTGCATTTGCTGCATCTTCATCCCCACTATCGGCATTTTGGTCTTGTTGGGGAATATTATTGTCGTCATTGAAGTCCTTTCCATAATCTCCATTGTCATCTTCGTCAGATTCGGCTTCAGGATTTTCAGCCTTTTCCTCTTCGCGCTGTTTCTTGATTTCTTCAATTTCTTCTTCGGTCTGCTTCAATACATTCAGGCGAACCCATAGTCTTGAATAGTATCCTTTCTCAATAGCATCTTCCATATTGCTTGCGAGTTCAACTCTGGCTTTCAGTATTTCGGCTTCTTTTGATTCTGAAATATAGGCATCTTCCAAAAACTCAAAGCGAATCTGGTCACAGATACCTAACCATTCATCGGCAGTCATTATCTTTTTAAGAACAACCTGCTTTTCAAGTAGTTGTGAAAACAGTAGGGTATAACGCTTCCTTAGCCTGTTGATGTGTTTGGCAAAATTCAGTTCATCCCTGTTGATTTCAGTCTGGCGACCAAAGTTGATTCTTGCATCTTGAGCAATCCTTGATAATGGAATATCCAGAGACCTGTATAGTTTTTTCTGGAAGAATTCGATATCTTGTATTTCACCAAGGTTTTGACCACCAGCCAATGTTGTTATCTCGGTTCCCTTTCCGCCTTCGCGTCTTGGTAGCCAGAAGTCTTCGAGCATTGTCATGTGGCGATTTGCGTTTTGCACGACACCTGTTGTGGCATCATAAACCATGGTATTTTTGTAGCGGTTCATCATGTCACTGACATATTGTTCTGCCTTGTTCTTTGGCAGGTTACCGACATCGATATAAAATATCCTGCGCTCAGGTGCGCGGGTGAGCCTGTAGATAACGGCAGCATTTTCCATACTGACCAAATCATTCAGAGGCTTTATTGATTTATGGAGGAATCCAACAACAGTTTTTTTGTCTTCCGCAAAACGACCGGATGACACATTAACGATTGCTTCCGGTTTTATGATAATCTCTCTCGCGTAAATGCTCTGGGCATTCTTTGCTGTATTGCTCTTGGAGACATTAATCTTTTCGGAATACATGTAATATTCCCTGATACCCTTGACTATTTCATTTCCAATAGAATCCCTGTCTTTTATGACTTCCCTGACTTTCTTTATGTTGCATGGGTCTATCCAACGAACTTCTTTGATGCCATCCTTTGGTTTTTTATCATCGATGATGACGTGATAAACAATCCTTCCATCGATATACCAATCCCTGAAACGCTCATAACCAGTTTCATTAAAATCCAACAGGCGAAGAACATTATTGAATTCATCGGATATTTTTGTCTTGATGTTTTCTGACAGGTCTTTATTGTTCAATTTAACACCATCAAGACGGATAGCAACAACATCCCTATCGTCTCCGTCGGTTATGGCATCATTACAAATATTGGAAATGGCTTCATCCACTTCTGGATGAAGCGCCATATTACGGTATTTAATTATGAGATTGGATTGTTCTAGGAATTCTGCTTCAGGATTATACACGGTAGCCTGTATACCACCGGCAACAATACCTCCCTGCTCCCTGACGCTTACCTCAATGGCACCATCGTCTTCTCGTTTCGGAACAAATGATGTATTTTGTTGAGGCGGTTCTACATCAAGTTGCTTGATGCCGAAGCTCGGAATATTGAATCCTAAAAATTTTGCCATTATATTCTCCAGATAATTTGAAAAGGGCAACTCTTGGTTGCCCTACATATTATCTATTTAGGTCACTTATTACGATGTAGTATCAGAAGTCCAGTAGTTGAAAGACAACGTAACTGTGAATTCTTCAACGGTATCACTATCCCAAGACATCTCGATTGCACCCAAAGTTGTTGGGAAAATATCCTTGAACAGATACTTCTTGATTTTCTTTCCGCTTCTATCGTATTGGGTGATAGCCGCATCGCGAGTCAAACGACCCCAATCAAGACCCACGTTCCCTGCATGTGAGTTTATCCTATCCATCCAACGCTCAAAGGCATTACGCACCTTGAAGTCAGTGTCATTGATAACAGTGATTGTCCACTCTTCGAAAGTTCTGTTTCCGGCAACCTTGATTTTTCTACCCATATAAGGCACTTCAATCGCAGGAATTGTTGATGCAGGAAGTGAAGCTGCCTTACAAGTGAAGTGCAGCTTCTCGTCGTCGCTTCTATTGCCAGCAAAACCGGGGAATGACATATCGACATGGAATAGACTGTTCCTTGCGCCACCACCTTTAAGTTGGGCTTTAAAGTCTGTAATTCTCATTCTTTTATTCTCCTATTTGTTCTATTTATTACGCGCCGACTTCTTCAAAGGTTACATCTGTTCTTACTGCAATGAAGTTCAGTGTGATGTAATTGATAGAACGTGCTGGTTTGATATAGATGTCACCGATGAATTCGTTTCTGTCGATAACCTCACCTGTGTTGTTTGTTTCATCAGCCTTGACCCTGAAGTCGTAGATACCTCTACGACCCTGTACATCACGCAGATAAGGTTCGACGAAATTGACAAACTGTGCCCTTGTGAAGTCGTCATTGAATTCGAACAACAGGAACTTGGCAGCAGTAGCAATCGCTTTTTCAAGAGTGATAAACAACCTACGCACGTTGATGCGACTGAATGCGCTTGGGCGAGACAACATTGTCTTGTCACCAAACAGAACAGTTCCATCACCGGCAAATGTACAAACAGCATTGATGCGGTTTTTGTACAATTCATCCCTATGAGTCTTCTTGGCATTCCAAGCCAGTTTAACCACGTTCTTGATTTGACCGCGACTATAACCGGCAGGTGAGAACCAAGGTTCGGCAACGTCATCAGTACGAGCCGCAAGACCTGCGATATCACCATTCAACGGAACCCAACGGTAAACGTCATTGTATTTGTCATACTGGTACTTCCAGTTATTGTCGGCAAACGCATAAGATGAACTTGGGAATGTGCTGTAATAAGTGATACAGTCATCCATTTCATTGTCTGGGTTGTTTACAACCGAATCCCTGTCAGGAGATACGAACACAACGCAGTCTTTGCGATATTCGCCCACGTTGTCGATAGCCCATTTCGCTTCTGTCATGGTAGCCGGACCAGTGATAAACAATTGGATATCAACAGTTTCCGCATCTTGGAACAGACTGTAACCATCGGTCAAGTCAACGCCAGTGTTATCATCTACTGCACCAGTCAATGTTGCAGAATAATATGTGCTTGATACAACAACGCTCAATGCTCCACCAGAATAGGTAGTTGCACTGTCAATCAAAACGATTGTTGATGGTGCTGTTCTTGTATAATGAGTTCCTTCAACCAGAGGTGTTGCTCCCAAAGTCACAGAAATTGTGTCATCAACATCGAAAGTTGAGCCGGAAACGACAATAGAACCTGCCGCTGTAGGCGTAACAATTACGTCAATGTCGTCACCGGCAGAAGATGCTGGTGTGTCAATCAATGTCACTGTGTTTGTTGTTGCATCTTTTGTATAATGAGTTCCTTCAACAAGTGTGGTCAATGTTGACTGGTTTATCACAACAACTGTATACCATGACTCGAAGTTTTCTGTGACGTTAAGAACTTCAGTTTCTGAAGCAATTGACAGGAATCCTTGAGATACTGACTCTGGCACCGATGCTGTTCCGGTAGCGGTTCCTCCACCTGCAAGACCATTTGCCAATGCCGTTGCTGCATTGTCACCAACACGAACGTATTTTGACCTGCGGTTGATTTGTTCCTTGAAGTAAATGTTTGTTCCGTCAGAAGATTTTGTTCCAACAACGGTAGAAACATATTCATATTTTTCAAGGATTGAATTTGGAACGCCTGTCCAATCTCCATTTCCATCAACAACAACGATGTGAATTTCATTGCCTGAAGCAGAAGGTGCGCTATCAAAAGCTCCCTTATATTCCCATGCATCAAAACCATCTTCATCACATGCGTGAACTTCAAGACCGTTTCCAAGAACACCTGCATATTTTGCAACAAAGGCATATGGCAGTGTTCCAACCAATCTTTCATAGTCGTTATCATTTTTGACAAGAACACCGGTTCCGGTATTTGTTGCGTTTAAGGCACTGTTTCCTACGACGCGAACAACCTTAAGGTTGTTTCCGTATGCCAAAAAGTTTGCGGCAGAAAACCAGTATGCGGCAACATCATTGTTTGGTTTTCCAAACTGAGCCACAAGATTTGGTTCGCTGAATACTGTTCTGATTTCATCAACGGGACCCCATTGGAAACCACCTGCAACTGCACCTATACTGGTTGCTACGGCAGGTATGCCCAAAGTCAAATCCTGTTCTTTGACTTCAACGGCTGGACTTAGTTGGAATGCCATCTTTTATTCTCCTTTGATTATTATTCTGTAAGGGTAAGGTTCACATGGATTATGCTTTATCCTTCATTCTATTTATAGAATCCCCCTTTTCCATGGTTATGCCTTCTGCCAGATTTCCCCACCCTCTACCATATACTCGACTCCATCGACTTCAGGATTCCCTGTAACAAAAAATCCAACGGGAGTCAGTTCTTGCTCT
>MUGE01000092.1:0-5639 GCA_002900545.1 Thermoplasmata archaeon M11B2D
TCTTTTTTCTTCTTAAACGCCTCGTCTTTTACGAGCATGCATATGTGTACTCCTGACTGTACAAAAGTATATATATAGTGCAATAAAATATAGAGATGTCGTTTACATTGGAAATATTGGGGATATTATATGAAGACTCTGATGTGTAAAAAGAATAGAAGGAGTAACGTACCTGTTGTTGTTTTTCTTACTTGCTTTTTAATTATACCTTGTCATGTTCTTGCAGGTATACCCGGTGATGGTTCGGATGACCCCCTTCATAAACCTGCGTATATCGAGAACAGGGAAGATATCGTTGATGTTCAGGCTCCATTCCGTTCATTTTCTTTTCACCCGGTCAGCCCAATGACGAAAAGTATTGATGTCGTTGAATTGTTAGAACAGGTAGACGAACCGCTCATCAGAGGGTACCTGGAAAATATTACTGCTTTTGGGCCACGTCTTTCAGGGACCGAGGCCTGTGAGCAAGCAGGACGGTATCTGTATGAGACGTTTGATGAGATGGGATTGACCGTCCGCTACCATAACTATACTAGTAGTACTGTGTCAGGGAGTAATATTGAGGCAACATTATATGGGTCAAATTCAACGAATATCTTTATTATCTGTGCCCATTATGATTCTGTCGTAGTGGGACCTGGAGCAGATGATGACGGCTCCGGTGTCGCAGCAGTACTTGCTGCAGCAGAGATCATGCGGAATTACGAGTTCTATCATACCATCCGATTCGTGTGTTTCTCAGGAGAAGAACAAGGATTGGTTGGGAGCCGTTCCTATGCACAAGACTCCTACAACAATAATGATTCAATAATTGCGGTTTTAAACGCAGATATGATTGGGTTTGCACCAACGGATCCAGATGGCATACGGGGAAAAATCTTTTCAAACGACCCCTCCGAATGGATAGTTACATACACCCAGGTGATAAGTCAGCTCTATGCTGATTTCATTGATATACAACTAACTCCAATGGGAGAATCCTGGGGCAGTGATCATTATTCTTTCTGGCAATATGGGTATGATGCAGTATTTTACCATGAGTTTAATTTCAATGATTATTACCATTCCGCTAATGATACGATTGAGAATATGAATATCAACTATTCAACTCGATTTTCCCGGTTGATTCTTGCAACGCTTGCTGAGTTGGCACTTGAGCCCCGACCAGTTCTTTCGATTGGCAGCATCCTTGGTGGACTTGGGATTACTGCACAGGTTTCAAACATCGGTGATGTAGACGCATATGATGTCCATGCGACACTGCTTGTCGCTGGAGGGGTGTTCGGATTTATTAACATTTCATCAACGAGCCAAACAGAATCTCTTAAACTAGACGAGAGATTACAGGTGAAAGTCATACCATTTAGATTTGGACCTATTCGTATTAGCGTCACCGCCACCTCATCCAACGCTGAGAATGTCACCAAGCACGCGACAGGTTTTCTTATTGGCCCGTTTGTCCGTAACATCGTCATCACCCCATAATTTTTTTCCTCAGCTATGCACATGGTTTATAGGGAGGCGTAACAAGAACCTTAATACCTACTTATTTTATACCCCTATCACCTTTTAACAGAAAAGGAGGTCATCTGTATGACTGTCGTAATCACTGGAACTGGGTTAACCATAGAAACCCTCGTAAAGGTTGCACGGCACAATGAAAGCATTTCACTTCATCCTGATGCTCTTGCCCGGATAAAAGCATGTCGGGCGATGCTTGAGAATAAAATCAATGCACATGAAATCATGTATGGAGTAAATACCGGCATCGGTGAGTTCTCTGAAGTGGTTCTTAATGATGCTCAAATAAGAGATTTCCAGAAGTATCTTATCTATAATCATGCAGCTGGGATTGGGGACCCTGCACCAATCGACTATGTCCGTGGGGCGATGGTGGCCCGAATAAATGTCCATGCACATGGGAACTCCGGGTGTCGTCCGGATATAACGCAAACGCTTGTCGAAATGGTAAACAAAGGTGTCACCCCTTATGTCTGTCAGAAAGGGTCGGTTGGAGCATGTGGTGATCTCGCTCCGATGGCCCAGATAGCGCTTCTTATGATGGGTGAGGGAAAAGCATATTATCAGGGGACGCTTTTTGATGGGAGAGACGCTTTAAGGAAAGCCGGTATCCCTATCCCTGGTCTACAGGCACGTGACGGTCTTGCTATTATTAACGGGTCGAATCTGCTGACTGCGATGAGCGCTCTTTTCTTGTATGATGCGAATAATTGGTTGAAGCAGGCGGAGATTGCAGCAGCAATGTCATTGGAGGCGCTAAAGGCAAACATGAAGCCTTACAATGTAAAAATCCATCACGCTCGAGGGTTCCCTGGCGCTGTTCGGAGTGCACAAGCAATCCAGAAGCTGATTAAAGGAGGGGATCTTATTGAGGGCAAGATGAAATGTAAGATTCAAGACGCGTATTCAATGCGATCCACCCCTCAGGTAATTGGTGCTGCTCATGATGCGCTTTCGTATGCCCGCTCTCAGGTTGAAATCGAGCTGAACGGTGTGGGGGATAACCCGATTTTCTTCCCCGATGAGAACCTGCAGCTTTCTGGTGCGAACTTTCAAGGCAGCCCTGTTTCGTTACCAATGGATATGGCTGGTGCCGCAATCACCATGGTCTCTGTGATGTCTGAACGACGGATGAACAGATTGAACAACCCTGCGTTGAACGTCGGGCTTCCTGCGTTTTTAACAAAAGGGGCAGGGATGTTCTCTGGACTGATGCTCAGTCAGTACACAGCCGATGCTCTTATTGTGGAACAACGCATCCTCTCTGCTCCAGCGTCTGTTCAGTCAATCCCTGCTGCGGCGGATCAGGAGGATTTCGTGTCTATGGGAATGAATACTGCCATAAAAAACTTCCAGATTCTTGACAATGCCTATGGGATCCTTGGGATTGAGTTCATGGCGGCTGCGCAGGCGTTGGATTTCCGACAGTACAAGTGTGGAAAAGGTGTTACCAAAGCTAAAGAGGTAATTCGGAGATATGTACGGTTCTTAGATGAGGATCGGCCACTCTATCCTGATCATACAAAGATGAAAGATCTGGTAAAATCCTGTGAAATCTTACATGAGGTAGAAGCAGTCGTGGGTAGTCTAGGGTAAATAGAGACGATGTCTTAGTTTTGGGGATCTCGTTTTGTTATCATGGGGATGTGGATATCAGAGTTCTTGGCACAGGTAAGCGCCTCTTGATACCCTGCATCCGCGTGTCGTGCGACACCTAAACCAGGGTCTGTGGTAAAAACCCGTTTGATGCGTTCATCTGTCTCTGTAGTCCCATCACAGATAACGACCATCCCTGCATGCGTGGACAGTCCTATACCGACTCCACCGCCGTTGTGAATATGAACACTATCTGCCCCAGCAGCACAGTTTAACAGTGCATTGAGCATCGGCCAATCTGCGATTGCATCGCTTTTGTCACGCATTGATTCCGTCTCTCGGTATGGTGAGGCAACACTGCCGCTGTCAAGATGATCTCGCGTGATTGCTATCGGTCCGATTTTTTTTTCACGAACCATCTTGTTGATGACAAGGGCAAATTTTCTTCGCTCTCCGTACCCAAGCCAACAAACACGGGCGGGTAAACCTTCCCAGGGGAGATATTTCTCGGCGAGGGTTATCCAGTTCGTTAGAACTGTGTCTTTTGGAAATATTTTCAGCGCCGCTTTGTCTGTTTTTAGGATGTCTTCTGGATTGCCGGTGAGTGCAAGCCAACGGAATGGTCCGCGACCGATGCAGAACATCGGTCTAATATATGCAGGGACAAACCCTGGATAATCAAACGCGTTCGGTACCCCCGCTTTTAACGCCTGTCCTCGAAGGTTGTTTCCATAATCAAACACTATTGATCCATTTTTCTGAAACTCAAGCAGCGCTGTAGAATGCTGCTTGATGCTTTTCATGGATTGTTGAATATATTTCTTCGGGTTGTTTTTCCGTAATGCGATTGCTTCTTTGAGAGAGTTCCCGTAGTATTGAGCAGGGACATATCCGTTTAATTCATCGTGCGCTGAGGTCTGATCGGTGACGACATCTGGCTTGAATCCTTTTTTTACAAGCAGCGGGAGGATTTCTGCGCAATTTCCAAGAACCCCAACCGATAGTGGTGTTTGTGCATCCCTGGCTTGTGTCACACGCTCGACTGCTTCATTAATATCTGTTATCTTCATATCGCAGAATCCTGCTTTTATCCGCCGGTCAATGCGCTTCTCATCACATTCTACAGCAAGACACACGCCATGGTTCATGGTCACAGCAAGTGGTTGTGCTCCGCCCATACCACCAAGACCACCTGTAAGAACGATTTTACCTTTTAGGTTACTTTTGAAATGCTTTCGTGCGCATGCGGCAAACGTCTCGTATGTTCCTTGGATGATTCCTTGGGTGCCGATATAACACCAAGACCCTGCGGTCATCTGTCCATACATAGTCAGTCCCTGTTCTTCGAGTTGTCTGAAATGCTCCCAGGTGCTCCATTGGGGCACAAGATTTGAGTTTGCGATGAGCACGCGTGGGGCTGTTGTCCATGTTTGAAATACTGCGACAGGTTTCCCTGATTGGATGAGCAGCGTTTCATCGTTCTTGAGTTTTTTAAGGGATGTGACGATTGCATCAAAACATTTCCAGTTACGTGCTGCTTTTCCTGTGCCACCGTAGATTATCAGTTTCTCCGGTATCTCTGCGTTTTCAAGATTGTTTTCTAACATTCGAAGAATTGCTTCTTGTTTCCATCCTTTACATCGAAGAGTGTTGCCTCGGTAGACCTTCACATGTCGGTTCATAGTCTCGTGTGTACACAAGTAATATGATATACAAAAACTTTGTTAAAAGGAGAATAAAAGGGAAGGACGGCTGGCCTCACTAGGAGGGGATGGGATGCACTCTAACAAAATAACAACTACCAGCCCAATTCCTTCCATGTAATAAATAGTAATAACCCCTATATATGCTTTTCGATTAAATGAAGGAAATACTGACAACGTTACTTCCACGCAGGATGATTCTCCCGAGTCGACGCTTGGTTTCATCCTTGGATTCTTCCACTTCATCAAGCACAAGGTTCATGTATTCGTCATATCCTAACAGCTTACCTTCGATATGTCGTCCATCTTTTAAGAGAAGGAGGAGTTTTTGGTTCACTGCTTTTTCTAAGACGTCTAATGGTAAGGACATGGCAGAAGGTAAGGAGAGCACCCTTTTTAAAACTATTCCTTGTCTCTAGGAGGAGAACAGGATGGGTTACGTGGGATATCCACCGATTTTAAGGCTAGGGTCTCCAAACAATGCCCAGGATTGAATAACCTTTGTGTCGATCCACGAATCGCCTAAACCCGGTGAGTTCCAATCAACTGGATAGGACGTTGCATACCATGTTACGGCAGCACTCCAGGTATCGCCGAGAACACGAACCGCCTGCTGACCATACGCATGGAAAAATGCCACCTCAAGCTCATTGATGCCACCAGTAAACGAGGTCTTGTCTTCTTTCGTATAGCCTAGGGCAGTGCATCCAAGCGATGCAATGGCGCCACCGGTCGGCTCTCTAATGATTCGTTCACTCCAACATTCTGGGACATATTCTTGCTTCCATCGAGTTGATGCGTTAAACAGGCGTCGGAGAC
>MUGE01000093.1:0-5633 GCA_002900545.1 Thermoplasmata archaeon M11B2D
CATTGAACCGCAACTCACAGAGGAGCAGCGGCAAACAAAAGACGAAATCGCGCATCTTTTCAAAATGCTTGCAGATATAGACACCTTTGAGCTTACTAATGAAGAAAAGGAGAAATTTTTAGAAGAAACAATTGAACATATCATCACCGATAACAATATTTACATTGATGAAAGCGAAAAAGATGTTATCTATTACCATATATTCAGAGATTTCATCGGGTACGGTCGAATCGACATCCTGATGCATGATGACGGTATTGAGGATATTTCAGTAGATGGACCAACGACTCCGATATTTATCCATCATAGGAAATTCGAGGCGATTGAAACCAACATTTACTTTGATTCTGAACAAGAGTTAAACTCATTTTTGGTACGGCTTTGCCAGATTTCGGGAAAACAGATTTCGGTGTTCTCGCCTATCGTGGATGGAAAACTTCCGGACGGCTCCCGTTTGCAGGCAACACTTGCACGAACGGTGACGAAAGGCTCTACCTTTACGATTCGGAAATTCAAGGAAATCCCACTGACGCCCATCGATTTGATTGAATACCATTCGATGTCCACGGAGATGGCAGCGTATTTCTGGATGGCGATTGAAGACGGTGCCTCCATCCTCTTCTGCGGGGGTACCGCGAGTGGAAAAACAACTGCACTAAACGCCCTGATGCTCTTTATCCCATCATCGCATAAGATCATCTCTATTGAAGATACTAGGGAAGTTAACATTCCTCATAAAAACTGGATCGCAGGGACTACCAGGAAGGGGTTTGCAGCAAGCGATGAAAGCAAGACCGGCAAAGACATCGACATGTTCGATCTAATCCGGGCTGCGTTGCGACAAAGACCACGTGTGATTATCGTTGGGGAGGTACGAGGAAAAGAGGCGTACAGTCTTTTCCAGGCGATGGCGACCGGACATACCGCATATGCGACTGTTCACGCAAGTTCGATTCATACGCTTATCCAGCGGTTGGAAAACCCCCCGATTGAGCTTCCACGGGCACTTCTGACATCACTTGACATGATTGTGTTCCAAAACGCAGTGGACATCGGAGGAAAAATGGTCAGACGAATGACAAGTGTCACCGAGATCATCAAACTTGACACGGATACCAATCAGTTGATTTTCATGGCCCCTTACACATGGGTTTCAAAGACAGATGACCGTTTTGAAAGCGCGGGGTCAAGTAAAATCCTTAACCGTATCAAACAGCAAAATGATTGGACCGACGAACAGCTCATTCAGGAGCTGAACAATAGGATTGCTGTCCTTGAATGGATTCGGAAGAAGAAAGTAAAATCCTACAAGAAATTCGGAAAGATCATCGCGGATTACAAGAAATTCCCTGAACGGGTCCTTGAGCTTGCACTACGGGAGTTAGAAGAATGAAATCGACGAGATACACGCGATTGTGTCGGAAACTGTTTTCAAACTTCTTTGAGCGGTTCAACTTCAACAAGATAAAGAACAACAACATGCTTGAAAAAGCAGACATCAGCATGGTCTACCAGGAGTACTACTCGATGGTGCTTATGAATGTCATCATCGGGTTTATCGTTTCATTGATTTCAACGCTAATAATTTATATACTTCTGCCAAACAGCATCACCGCGCTGCTGGTGTTTGTTGTGACCTTGGCAGTTCCTTTTTTTATCGGAATAAGTTACCTTCAGCTACCGACTTCAAAAGCAAAGGCCCGGGCAAAGAACATTGACCGTCACCTGCCGTACGTCGCGAACTTCATCAACACCATGTCCGTTGCTGGGATTTCCCCTTCGGAAATCTTTGGCACCCTTGCTGGGATAAAGCTCTATGGCGAGGTCCAAAAGGAAGCAAAGAAGATAACAACGGAAATCGAACTGATGGGCAATGACTCGATCACCGCACTAAGAAACGCTATCACTATTTCTCCGTCAAAGAAATTTAGGGATTTTCTGCAGGGGATCATCGCGGTGCTTCAGTCCGGTAGCGACCTTGCGACGTATTTTGATCGTTGTGTCGACCAGTTCATGTACGATGATTTAGAGGATCGGAAAAAAAACCTCGAATCACTCGCTATCATGGCAGAAAGCTTTGTCACTACGGTCATAGCGTTTCCCTTGTTCCTTGTCATTATCCTCTCTGTGATGGGGTTGACTAGTGGGGGGATATCCTTTGATTTCCTCTACATCATTGCTCTGTTCATTATCCCCTTGGCGTATGTCGGATTTTATGTTATGATGAAATCAGGGATGGGTGAGGAAATATAAAGAAATTTACGTTTGTTAAGGACTATAACATCAACAAAAAATACGGGAAAGATAAGACCATTGTCGTCATCATTGGGGTGTCTGTTCTTCTTGCGTCTGTGTTCTTTATCTTAGGGTTTATGGCGTTCATCGGCTACCCGCTCATCGCTGCTGACTTGCTTCAGCCGATTGATTTTCTGGTCTTTGGTGTGCTTTCGTGCATCGGGCCACTTGGTTTTTACAATGCCATGAGACAGAAACAAAAACGCGAAATCATGGATAAACTCCCGGATTTCCTACGGGATATCGCAAACTCGTCTGCCTCAGGGATGACCATTTTTGACTCTATACGTTCCGCCTCTGAGGGAGACTATGGCCGACTGACCGATGAGCTGAAGATGATGGTAGCACAGTTGTCCTGGGGTATCCCTATAGATGTTGCACTAACGAATTTCGGGGAACGAGTCAACAACAACGAGGTCAAACGACTTGCTATTACAATAAACAAAGCCTTGGAGATTGGGGGGAACACCGCATCCGTCTTCAACGCAGCAGCAAAGGAGCTTGATCAGATCAAACGGGTCGAACAGCAACGACGCACGGAGATGTCCATGTACAGTATAGTGATTTTCGTTAGTTTTTTTGTCTTCCTCGCAGTGATCGTCATCATCAACGGGACGATCTTCCAGGCTATCTATGATCTTCAAAGTCAAATGGCGGGAAAATCAATTGGAAACCTTAGGATAGCAGAGATCTCCCCAACAGAGGTAAAAACCATGTTCTTTACCTTTGTCTTTGTTCAAAGCCTTGGCGGCGGACTGCTTGGGGGCTTTATGATGGAGGGGCGCCTCTCCGCTGGGATCCGTCAGGCGTTCATCCTGGTCCTCATTTCGTTTTTCACCTTCAAAGTCCTCTTCTAAAGTGTCAAACCAGATATAATGTCACGATACTCTTAAATACCGTAAATGGTCAGAGTAATACGTGTGGTTTGGAGAGATAGTAGATACCATGGTCCGTTTATCGGTACACTTTGAATCACTCATATGTCAAATACTTAAGAGAAAATGTGGAGAGAGGTTATGAAAAATTCACGAAAGACCGGAGCAGTATCTGAAATAGTCGGTGAAGTCCTTCTCTTGGCTATCGCGGTGACGTCTATCTCAGTGATTTATACGCAGGTGTTATCTACACCTGGACCGGTTGACACGACCAACGTCACTATCGTTGGAACGATGGAGGATGGTCGGCCGGTCTTTGAACTGCAACGGGGGGAATCCTTAGGTGCTAACACAAAAATCTTTCTTACGTTGGCTGGATACGACCAACGGGAGTTTCTCACAGGGGAGATAGGTAGCCAGCAGTGGAGGATCGGGGATCAGGTGATGCTTCCCACCGAGGATGTCGCAGGAATACAAGTCGATGCGACAATCGTCGATACACAGACCAACACGATTATCTTCTGGGGGCGGCTTCAGGAGGGTTTTACCACCACACGTAAGGGGGGGATTTGGCACTTTGACGAGAGTCTTTGGGTGCGTGGTCTCCCTGATGAGGTCAAGGATAGTTCAGGGAACAATAACCATGGGGTGGCACTCGGGAATGCAAAAATCATCAGTAAAGCCTTGGAACCGTCAAACGTCAAGGTAAACAACTCCGGGTACTTTAATGGATTTATGGATACCGTCCGGGTAAAAACGTCTTGGACGCTGAATATCACCAACCAAATAACCATTGAGGCATGGATGAAACCGCAAGTCCCTCAGTTTGTCGCTGATATCGGTTCTATTAGCTCCACGTTTGGATATACACCCTATCTCATCCATGCGTTTGATGATAAATATGTGTATATAAGTGAAGAAGCGCAAAAAGGGTGTCATATCAGCATCGTTGAAATCAATCCCTATGATGGGATGATTACCACGTATGCGGATTACGTGCTAGCGGAAATATCGACCGGATCTAATATTTGTCAGCCAAAAATCGTCAAGATGACACAAAACTACTACCTTGTCACCTTCATCGATTTCTATTACCGTCTCAACCTGCAGACCATTAGTATCTCACCGGAATACTCGATTAACGTTGTCAGTAAATTCGTCTTCCCAGAAGAATGTTCAAGAAATAAGCGAAACAGCCCTAGTTTGTTGAAGATAACAGATAACATCTGTGCCATCGCATCCTGGACGCCAACCGACGGAGGTATCCTGCGTACCGTGGAAGTCTCACCAACAGGAAAGATAACATACACTGGAAAAATACTGACCTATGACTCTGCCGCCTCAAGTACTGACCCTCGTGAGCCCTATCTTGCTCATGTGACGGGTGACACCTATGTTCTTGCCTATCGCGGTAATTCGGCTCATGGTATTTTAAAAACCTTCACCATCACATCCACTGGAGATATCTCCTATACCGGGCGCATGGTTGAGTTTGATGCAACTGCCGGTTATGAGCCAAGTCTTGCACAGGTCTCTGAGCATGTGTTTGTCGTAGCGTATAGAAATTCCCTCTCTTGGGGAATTGTCAAAACATATAACATCTCATCGAACGGCTCAATTGCATGGACCGGGAAAAGTAAGATATTCGAACAGACATCGGAGCTTTGTTTTAACCCCTGGATTATTTATGGTGAGGATGATATGTATATCATCGCATATTCGACAAAGAATAATGCGAAAGGATATGTCATCACAATTCGAATATATGCCAATGGCGTGATAGATCCACAGCTTGGCGAACGGAAGCAATTTTTCGTGTTGGGACCAAACCCCGAGATCTGTTTCTTCCCGATCATTACCCGGGTGGGAGAGGAACTCTACGCTATCAGTTTCACTGGTGCAAACCACCAGGGGTACCTTATCACCATTATGATTGGACCGCATGGTCGAGGAATCTATAAAGGTGATTCCTATTTGCTGTTTGCCAATACCACTTCTGTTGAAGCACGAATCAACAATGTGTATCTCCAGTACTATGATGCTTCGTTTGGCTCAGGATGGAATCATTTTGCGGTCACCTACAACGGGACCAGCATCTGCCTTTATGTCAATGGGAACGTCGTCAATGAAATAAGTTATCCGAACCATCGAATTGACCTCACAAGATCACCCTTATTCATCGGGCGGTTCTATTGCGGGTACATGGATGAGGTCGCAATCTACGACCAAGCTCTCACCCAGGAACAGATACACAATCATTACATATACCCTGGGTTGTTTGAAGTGTGAATAGTCTTTTTTCTGGGATTCCCTGGCTACTTCAGATAAGAAAAACCCACTTGAGGGGGACGAGTAGATAGGGTTCCTTCAACTGGCAGTATCTTTTTATATGTCTTGGTTACTCGACCCCCCCGGGGCCGATCTGGGCTCGGATCTCAATGATTCTAGAATTAATAACCACCG
>MUGE01000094.1:0-5617 GCA_002900545.1 Thermoplasmata archaeon M11B2D
GGCAGGCCCTTATTCGCTCGATTCAATGGGCGATTAAGGCTCGACAGGGGATTTACCCTGATCAGCATTTCGGCTTTAAGGTGTACACCGATACCCTCAATCAACTCAAACAAGGGAGCAGAAGTATTGGTGAGGCGTTTAGAAACGCACGGAACGTCTACTTGCCTGAGGACGCCAGCTGGGAGGTATGGTGGTCACCCCCGCTAGTCTATACCGGTGTCCAAGAATTTGATATATTATACCAAGATGATCTTATGAAACAAACTGCTGCTGCATCAGGACTAGATCCTCGGCTTGACAACAAGTTCCAGACGTTCTTTGAGTATCACGTCTTTGGTGACCCTGCGTTCGTACCCTACATTCCAGGGTAACACCTATTATTTTTTTTCTGTCATTTGTTATTAATCTGCGATAATTCCCATCTCTTTCATTTTCTTATAATTCTCCGGGTGCTTCTCAAAGAAGAGATGGACTGGTGAAAGAATCTTGTTGATATGGTCCGCTGTTGCGTTCTTCAGATCCAGTGGATGCAGCCCAGACGCAAAAGACTCTGCAAGAGTATCATAGGATGTGAATTCAAGGTTTCCCCCGAACTTCTCAGGCCGCTGAATCAAGAATGGTTTTCCTTCGAGGTCCGGGAAGATGACGAACTTGCAGATCTCCATGATGGGGTTTCCCTCGACCTGTTTCTCAGGACAAAATGCCTTACTAAGTTTCTTTTTCACCTCATCAGGGGTATCATGTATCGAGATCATGGTCTCTGGCTTGCTTTTGCTCATTTTTGCTTCGATTGGGTTCATACGACCATCTGCCTGTAAGCTAGTTAACAACGGTGTATGAATCGCGACCGGAGTAGCTTGTCCTATCTTTTTTGCTACATCCCGAGCCAGCATATGGGCGTGACGCTGGTCTGTCCCCCCATAGGCGACATCCAACTGAAGGTAGAAAATATCAGAGACCTGCATCGCCGGGTAGAACAATTTTGAGAGGTCTTTTTCTGCTTCCTCTTCTCCGCGTCCCATGATGTCCATCGCACGTTTCACACGAGCAACTGATGTTGCTTTCGCAGTCTTTAGCACAAGTTCCCAGTATTTTGCGTCATTTACATAATCGCTTGCGTACACGAACCGTACTTTGCTGATGTCTACCCCCATCGCTGCGAAACAATCCTGCATGTATCTGCCGCAGAGTTTGATTTTCTCAAGGTCTCCCCCGAGTTTGTCGTTTATGTACGCGTGCCAGTCAGCAAGCAGCACCGTGAAATCAAACCCACAGGCAAGAAAATCCTTTATCTTGTTGGTACAAATCTTCCATCCAAGATGCACCACCCCCGAAGGCTCAAAACCGATGTATGCTTTCGGGTTTTGTTTATTAAGTACTGCTTTGAGTTCTTCGAATGTGACGACTTCATCTGTGTTTGCGATAAGTCTTTTAAGTTTTTCCATGACTCCTTCACCTATTCCTATCGCGTCAGTTTCTTAACCACGTGATCAACGATTTTATCCGAGACGCCAAGGTAGTTCCGCGGATTCATTACCTCCTCAAGTTCCTTTTTCTTTAGTAGTTTTGTGACCTTCGGATTCTCTAGAAGAACAGAGAGGAGTTGTTTATTCTCACGGACTGCCTTTAGCGAGCAGGTTCTGAGAAGTTCGTGAGCATCACCTCGTCCCATACCTTTCTCCACAAGTCTTGTCATGACTGCTTCAGCCATGGGCAGTCCCTTTGAGTTCTCTAGGTTCTCTCGCATCCGCTCCGGGTACACCTGTAGGTTCTTAAACACCTTGTTCATCTGAAATACGATCCAATCTGTCATGATTAATGAATGAGGCAGGATGAATCGTTCTGAAGAGGAATTACATAAATCACGTTCATGCCACTGGATTGCGTTCTCATAGGTAGGGATGATGAAGCTTCGTATAACCCGGGCAATACCGCAGACCTGCTCGCAGAGAATCGGGTTTCTCTTCTGCGGCATTGTTGAGGAGCCGACCTGTTTTTTTGCTTCGAAAGCCTCTGATACCTCACCGATTTCGCTGCGTTGGAGGTTTCTGATCTCTGTGGCGAACTTCTCCATACTACTGGCGATATTCGCAAGTACTGAGACCAACTCGATGTAACGGTCACGACCCACAATCTGTGTTGCAGCCTCCTCAGTCCCAAGTTTAAGGTCGGTCATGACCAGTTCCTGGATTTTCAACGCATGTTTTCCCATCGCTGCACCTGATCCGACCGCACCAGACATTTTTCCAACAAGCAACCGTGATTTACATTCATGGAGCCGCTCGAGATGCCGGTCGACCTCCATCGCGTAGATCGACATTTTCAACCCAAAAGTGATAGGAATGGAGTACTGCCCATGGGTACGGCCTGCCATAATCGTGTTTTTGTACTCCTTCGCGAGACTGACAAGCGTGACCCGAAGCTCCCGCACCTGGGATTTTACAAGGTCAGTTGCCGCTGCGAACTGCAATGCATTGGCGGTATCAACGATGTCATAGCTGGTTGCACCGAGATGCACATATTTTCCAGCGTCACCTTTGCAGGTCTCACTAAGTGCTTTGGTAACCGCCATGATGTCATGCCGTGTTTCTCTCTCGATTTCATTGACTCTTTTTACGGTGACATACTTCACAGAGGCTTTCTTTGAAATCTCATCAGCAGCCTTCTTTGAGATATTACCAACAGATGCATGCGCACGGGCAAGTGCTGCCTCTACATCCAAAAGGTATTGTAGTTTACTTGTCTCGCCAAAGACGTCTTTTATCTCTTTTCTTCCATAGCGGAAATCAAGGGGACAGACAGGGTTCTCCATAAGGCTTCTGACCTAGAATCGTCTATGAGTTAATGTTTTTTTTGGGGCGGTTTTGTTACGAGATCTTTTCTAATAAAACAGCAAGCTCCCCAGCGATCTCCTGGATCCGGGGATAGTGGCGTTGCAGCTTTTCAACAAGCTGTCGGAGCTGAGCAACGGTCCCCATCAGGAGGATCTGTCCTGGGTTTTTTTTCAGCTCAAAGGCATTCCGGGGGATCGCGACCTCTCCTCCTAGTGAAAGCATGTCTTGTTTGATGATAATTGCATCCTGAAGCACTACCTGTTCAAGTCTGATGACTCTAAAGACTGCTTTGGGGGCCATGATGTCATGGCTCCTTGGGTCGCTTCCGATGTTTTCGATTTCTTTTCTTGCGGAGGCAAGTGAGTCAATTGCGATAAACCGAGGGTTATGAGGTACCATCGGAGGAGGAAACAGAATCAGTGTTATAAGAATCTATGCACATACTCGTGCGTATGAAGGGGGCGTATCTGGTTGTCATGAAGCTTGACAAAGACACCTTGATTCAGATTGGGAAACGCAAGGTACTTGGTTTTACGAAAGGATACTACGTCTATGTTGGTTCAGCGTTGCAGGGGTTGAACCAACGGATACGACGACATCTTCGATATGAGAAGAAGACACATTGGCATATTGATTATCTCCGTCCGTATACAGAGGTTGTTGCCATTTTTTATAAGGAAAATATTGTCAAAGAGGAATGCACCATCGCACAAGCTCTCCAGGAGTATTTTGGCAGCATCCCTGGGTTTGGATGCAGTGATTGTTCTTGTGAAAGTCATTTGTTCTTCGGGTCTTCTCAGGAGATTTCACAGGTAGCATGTGCTCTTGGTATGAAGCCGTATCGTTTGGAGGCAAACCCTTAAAATCATTCTGTCTATTGATTCCTTCATGGTTTCTGTTCTTTATTCCACAACCGATACCCTTGAATCAGCAAAGATGATCGCGCGTACCTTGGTAAAAGAAAAACTTGCTGCCTGTGTTCATATCATACCTACGATTGAATCGATCTATCGATGGCAAGGGAAAATTGAGGAGACAAGCGAATGTGTGCTTCTTGTGAAAACCTCTGATCGGAACGTGCAGAGCACCATTCAGAAAATCCGTTCCTTGCATCCGTATGAGGTCCCTGAGATCGTCGTGCTTCCACCGGTTGGTGGACTGAAGGAGTATCTTGATTATGTCGATGAGGAGACGGTATGAGACTTGTCTCACTGGTCTCAAGTGGGATTGATTCCCCGGTCGCCACCTATCTGCTTTCAAAGTATGCGGAGGAGATTATTTTGGTTCATGCGGACAATCGTCCGTTTACCGATGATCGTGAAATCGAAAAATTCATAACACTGGCAAGATACCTCAAGAACCTTCTTCCTTCGAAACTCACTGCACGACTCATTCCCCATGGGCAAACACTTCAAGCCTACAAGGCACAGTGTGACAATAAATATACCTGTGTCATCTGCAAGCGGATGATGCTGCGCTACGCAGAAACAATCGCAGAAAAAGAACAAGCAGACGCAATCATTATGGGGGATTCTCTTGGTCAGGTCGCCTCGCAAACACTTCGCAACATCCGCGTCGTCGAAGAGGCAATACAGCTTCCCATCCTCAGACCATTGATCGGGTTTGACAAGGAAGAAACGATTCAGATTGCACGAAAGATTGGCACCTTCGACCTTTCAATAGCACCGGCAGAAGTATGCGGGGCCGTTCCCTTGAAGCCGTCTACACAGGCGCGTCTGGAGCAGATCTATGCGGAGGAACAAAAAATCAAAATCGATGAGCTTATTCAGTATGCAATAACGCACGTAAAAACCGTCACACTCTAACACGTCACAGTCAAAATGATTAATAAATAAGACGGAAGAAAACCATGTTTTTTAAGAAAAATCAAAAGACTTAAAAACCATCAAAATATACTACAGTTTGTAGCAGATTTTTTTTGCTATACTATATATTGTATCGGTATTGTATCGGTGGTGATGGGAGATGAATTGCCCCTATTGCAATCATATTGAGACAAAGGTGACAGACTCACGCGACACCGGAGGGTCCATCCGACGACGACGCGAATGCCTCAGATGCAACAGGCGATTCACGACCTACGAATACATCGAAATGGCGCCCATGTTCGTCATAAAAAAAGACGGCAGACGCGAACGATTCGACCGTTGCAAAATCAGAAACGGCATGGAAAAAGCACTTGAAAAACGCCCGATCACACACGAAAAAATCGAGGAAATGATAGACAACATCGAAGAGAAAATCAGACGCGTCGGAAAAGAAGAAATAGAAACATCACTCATCGGCGAATACGTTATGGATGCACTCAAAGAAGTCGACCATGTCGCCTACATAAGATTCGCCTCGGTCTACCGTCAGTTCACCGACATCACCAGCTTTGAAAAAGAGGTTAAAAATCTCACAGAAAAATAAAAGGAGAAGGAGAGAGACAAAATGATACGAAAGATAAAGAAACGAGACGGAAAAATCGTTGATTTCAACCCCGTGAAGATCTCAGAAGCCATCTGGAAAGCCGCCCAGGCCGTAGGTGGAAAAGACTACAAAAAAGCAGCCGAGCTCACCGACAAGGTCATCACCATCCTAGAAAAGGAACTCAAGCGTGGCGAAATCCCCACCGTCGAACACGTCCAGGATGTCGTCGAGAAAGTCCTCATCGAGGACGGACATGCAAAAACCGCAAAGGCATACATCCTCTACCGAAAACAGCACCAGGACATGCGGGAGATCGGCGGACTTCTTAAAGACATTGACGTCGTCGATGA
>MUGE01000095.1:0-5548 GCA_002900545.1 Thermoplasmata archaeon M11B2D
ATTTATTAAAAATGTTTTTATAACATTTTATAATTCCATGGGTCATGACAAAAAAAAGATCCATACTAATAACTATGCTTGTTTTCTTGTTGATTATTGCACTAACTGCTGGATGCATTGAAAATAACCAAACACCCAATGAACAAGAAGAAGAACCCTCTGTTCTCTTAACTGTTATTTTTGGTGACTATCAAGCCAATTATACTCTTGATGACATTGAAGCATTGCAGTCATATACCGGCACGGGAGCGTATATTAAAACTAAACTGCTTCCCGACTCTGTTGTCACAGATGATTTGCATGAATACAAAGGTGTTCTTATCACTACTTTATTAGAGCAAATTTCTGCTCTACCTGAACACTACAATATCAGTGTTGTTTCTTCCGATGGTTGGATTACAAATTATACGTTAAATGAAATTCTTGGTTACGTTGATGTTTATAATGAAACAGGAAATATAACAACAACTGAAAAAGCAGTTATGATACTTGCCTATAAAGAGGATGGTTCATATTATTCAGAGATAGACCCTGAAAATGAAACCGGTCCATTAAGGATTGCATTTGTAGGAGATAGCCCTATTTATACACCCTCGGGCCTCTGGTCAAAAATGGTTGTTTCAATCGAAGTTATACCCTGATAATACATGAATTTTGCTATCAAATCAGTTTTCAATTCACCTTACAAGAAATGGATATTTAAAATCGGTTGGTGGCAGTAAATTTTCCTTAATTGTTCGTGGACTGACCCAAGATAACAAATTGAGATATGAACCAGATTTATCGTTTGTCCCAGAGCATCGTGCACCACCAAACGGTTGCTTACCAACAACTGCACCGGTCGGTTTATCATTTATGTAAAAGTTTCCAGCGGTGTTACGCAAAATCTTTGTCTCGGTCACAATTGCTTTGCGATTCTGTGCAACAATCGAATCCGTCAACGCATATTTCGATGTTTGATCACAGATGCGAAGTATTTCCTTAACATCCTTTAATTTGATATTGCCAACGAGGAAACACACTCAAAACGTTCAGGGTAATTAAAAAAACAAGAGGTATCTTGGATTCTCTCTTTGTTGCATTCCTGCATACGTCAGAACTTCTTATTACAAATACTCTCTGCTATCAATGAAAAAAAATAAAAAGAAAGGCGAGGTGTTTACTGTAAATGTTATTTTTTTTGTTTTCGTTTGATGAGTATCCCACTACCAGCCAAACCAATAAGAACAACGACCCCGATAATCCCAAGGACTGGTACGCTTAACGATGACGTTGCCTCTGAATTTGCTGCGGGGTTTGGGCTGATCAACATATCACCAGTATAGTTTTCATAATCAGGTAGTTCGCTGGTTTCGCTATCCTCAACAATTAGATCCCCTGTAGCGATGAGCAGAGGTTCGGCAATTCCTTCAGTATCATCGGTAGTATCGATCATCCCCGTATCATCAGGTGCTTGGGTTTCTCGGACAATCGAATCTTCTGCCGAGACGGATGCTGCCGTCATCATTACTAATAGGATTCCTACAATGCTCATCATTGGTTTCCAACTTTTTTTTATTTTCATGGTCTTTCACCTAGGTACCGATATTGTTGGTTTCCACTTATATAGTGTCTTAAAATGTTTGGAAAAAACCGAATAATTACCTTCATTTTTTTTATTTTTTTCCAATTTTTCTTAGATGGAAGGAGATTTCATAGAATAACATGAAAATGAAGGACGACAGGATGAAATGAAATGGAAAAAATCCCTGGTTCATCATTTATTCCAAATATTTTTCATAGTAAATTATCAGTATGATTAAATTGAAAATCTTTATGGATGTATGTTAATTTTTTATCTTATTTTTTTCAACATATCCTAAAAAATTGTTTTCTTACACTCGATAGGCGATATAGATATCTGCCTCAATCATCACGCCCTCTTTATAGAAATGATGCACAAAGTACACATTGCCCAGAGAATCAAGGGTTGGCTCCCCAGCAAATTGAGAAATAATCAGTTCCGGTGATTGCCAGGTTGCATTCACTTTTTCTGATCGAAACACAGCAGGGGTCCCAAGATAGGTCCTGGTGAACCACAGTTCCTTACCATCAACTGACAGATATGGATAGCCTTCATCCTCAGCAGAATTAATCGCTTCTATATTCACCGGTATCTGCCATTCACCTGCGACTTTTGTTGACATCCAGATATCACGTTGTCCTTTACCCCCTAGGCGAGATGAATGAAAATACAGCTCATCACCCTGGATATGCAGTTCTCCAACCTCATAGTCCTGGTTGAACTCTGCTTTTTGCCAGTTGATCCATTTTTCTTCAACGTATTGGGCAGAGAACCAGTGAACACCGCTATATCCTTCTCGTGCTGAGCAGAACCATAAGATGTTTTCATCAACACAGGCGCATCCATCTAACGCAAGTTTTCCAACATCCTGAAGCACGACCCGCTTAGGGTCACTCCATGTCCCATCAATTCTTTTCGAGACATAGATACCGGTGACCCCATCAAGAAGCTGTCTCTCAGGTGGTACAGAAACATCAGGAGTGAAGAAAAAATACAACTCAGAACCATTATTTGTGATAAACGGTGAGTCTTCAGCCCCTGCAGTGTTCAGCGGACCTGGGAGTGGCACTGGAGCTGAAAACTCGTTAGAATGAGAATTGGGAGGATATGAATCATTTGCTGGGATTATCTTTACTGCTGATGATGGGATTGTACTTTCTCTGGTAGGCAGGATATCGGAATCGGTGTTTTCCCCTTGCATGCATCCAGTGATAAGGAAAATCCCTGTGAGTAAAACGATAACGAGGAGGTGTCTTTTCATGGAGCATCACGTATCAAAATTAGTCACATGCATAGCGTTCGAGTTCATAACTTTTCTCTGGGCGTCTGTTTTTCCTTTGTGCTCGTTGGATGAATTGACCGCAGTTGCTTCCAATCTGATTTTCCTCAAGAACACCGATGCTTAGGATGACCTCATAGCCGTTTTGTTGTAACCGTGTTAGAAGTCCTTTTGCAGACGCGCGGTTGTTTGGGTCTATCGCCGACAGAAAACCACCTTCATGCGATCGAATGGTCGGGTTCATTGGAGTTAATTTTATGAGAAAACAATCTGGGGTAAAATAGGTTGAAAGCCTTTCGACATCAATGGGAAACCCTTGGATTGGAGCGAAATTAAGGGTTATTTTTTTATCGCCGTTTTCGGGCTGGTAGAACCGTTTGCCATAGGCTGCGATTTCCTCAAAAGACCATTTTTTCACAGGAATTAGTTCATCTCGCTTCATCGTATTGGTGGTATGAAGGGAGAATTGGAGCTGGAACCGACCCTGCATGTAGTATCGCTCCTTTATCCTCAGAAGCCTGTCAAAAAACCTTCGAGACGTCCTTGTATCAGGTGCAACTGACGAAACCGAGATATGTAATGTTTGCGAGTCATATCGTCTTGGCAGCTCCAGTAATGCATTCAGTACAGCAGGATTAAGTGAGGGTTCCCCCATTCGTGCGAACTGGATTTTGAATTTCGACGTTCTTGGTTTTCCTTCTGGAAACCGTCGACGCACCATATAATCGATTTGAGAAAGAATCTCCTCAGTGGTCAGGCACCCTGAAAAATCACCACCAGCGTCACACATTTTACATCCGATAGGGCATCCATACATAGACGACACAATCAGAACCCATTTCTTCTCGAGTGGAAGCGGAGGTTGAACTGATTCGACACATTCGACGAGATAGCTTTGGCCGGTTTTTTCAATTAACTGCTGTTCCCGTAATTGTACCACGTACACCTTGGCAAGGTCATTCCGCCCGTACTCCGCAAGAATCTTCATGGGATTCCTCCCTTGTCTTTGAGATAACGCAGCACCTTCATCGCTGCATGGATACCATCCCCCACAGCGATTGCTGTCTGTCGATATGTCCCGCGTAAAACATCCCCAGCAAAATACAATCCTGGTAGAGACATCTGAGGAACACATGAACAACCATCGATGTATTTTGTGAGGTTTGTAGAAAGAAACGAGATGTTCGGGTCCCTTCCACAAGCGATGAGAATGAAATCAGCAGAAAACTCATTTTCATGGGGATGCTGTCGACATTCAAGCGTGAGACCTTTGGATGTCTTACGTATTTTTTCTATAACACACTTGGTATGAAGCACCGCTCCTTTTTTTTGTACTCGTTGTAAAAGCAGCGGAAGACAGACTGGGTCCGAACGGGAGAGAATCGTCACCTCATGCCCCCTAGCTAAAAGGGTCAGGGCGTAATCAAATGCGATGTCCCCTCCGCCGATGACAATGATTCTTTTTTTTATTTTCTTTGCTTTCCTAATGACGGTGAATGGTTCGTAAAAAAGACGTGTCCCTTCAAGGCAGACTGCACCGTTGATTTGTATTTTTTTTGGGTTGGTCCCCGAGGCGATGATGACAGCACATGACAAAACGGTTTCTCCCTGTCTTTGAATGATAAATGCATCATTCCTCTGATCGATGCGTGTAACCTCAGCTTTTACGATAGGTACCTTAAACCTATGCAGATGTTTTACAAACAGATCCGTGAGATTGATCCCAGTGATACCCTGGGGAAAGCCAGGGTAATTCTCAACAAGATGTGCGTATCTCAGAAGACCACCCGGCTGCTGTTTCTCAAAAACAACAGGAGTGAGGCCTGCTCGTTTGAGGTAGATTGCTGCAGCAATACCTGCCGGGCCAGCACCAAGGACTGTTACTTCATTTCTTTGATCCATGTACAGACCTCCCCAGTGGTTGTCAATGTAGCAACCCCATCAGAAAGAGTAGCAAGACTTGCGGTATGAAATCGCTTTGAATCAGAAGCGGTCGCATCGGTTACGAAGAACACGTCATAATTTCTCATAAATGCGTCCCGTGCGGTGGTTTCACAGCAGAGATGGGTCAACACTCCGGTGATAACAATGCTTGTCACCTGGTGATTCCTTAGAGTCGTATCAAGATCTGTTCCAAAGAACGCGCTGTACTGTGTTTTTCTAATTACAGGTTCCTGCGGTAGTGGGTCAAGTTCTTTCGTGATACGCGCCATTTCGTTGTCATCATACAGGACATCTTTCCACCAGCGGCCCATAGCTCCAGGGTGTTCTGTTCGTAGTAAAGCATATCGAGTAAAAAGAACAGGTAGAGATCGCTGTCGGAATATGCTGATTAGATGATCGATGTTTTGTAGTATCGACCGTGCATCTTTGAAGTACGCATGGGAGGAGGGATCGCAGAAATACTTCTGCATGTCGATGACCAGTAATGCCGATGTCTGGGGTTGAAATTCGATTGTTCTGCTCGTACCTGCTTGTTTTTTTTCATTCTGTTTGCTCGTATTTGACGTCGACATTGCTGTTTTCCCTCAATAGCTTCTGTTGTTTCCTGGTTTGTGAGAGGCTGGAAACATAAAAAAAACAATGCCTCTTTTCTTACGAGGAAATGCAATGAAGAATAAAAAAGGTACTGGTCCAGGGGTACGACCCTTTTTTAAAACAGATAAGAAGCAGTCCTATAGGTGATGGAAGACCAATAATTACTT
>MUGE01000096.1:0-5506 GCA_002900545.1 Thermoplasmata archaeon M11B2D
GGGAAGGTTTTTACTTGGCAGTGTAACAGACAAGGTAGTACGACATGCGAGCAGATCCGTGCTGGTCGTACGATAAAAAAAGAATTGTGATCAAATGCATCCTGCAGAGGAATTACGCGGGAAGAAAACCAACAAACTTCTTGGTAAACGCGTCGTTCTTGGGGTAACAGGGAGTATCGCTGCGGTTGAAAGTGTGAAACTTGCTCGGGAGCTTATCCGTCATGGGGCGATGGTCTACCCGGTCATGACACCCTCGGCGACCCGGATTGTGCATCCTGATGCATTAGAGTTTGCTTCTGGTCATACACCGGTCATCCAGCTTTCAGGGCAAACAGAACATGTCTCCTGGTGTGGATTAGTGACAGACCCTGTCGACCTTCTTTTAATCTCACCTTGTACCGCAAATACAATCTCGAAGATTGCGCGTGGTATCGATGACACCCCGGTGACTACGTGTGCGACTACTGCGATTGGCTCAGGAGTGCCAATCCTCTGTGTTCCTGCGATGCATCTGTCGATGTATAACCATCGAATCGTTCAAAAGAACATTGACATCTGTAAGGACCAAGGAGTGATGTTCCTTAATCCTTTTATTTCTGGGACAAAGGCCAAGATTGCTTCTATTTCTGAGATTGTAGAAACCGTCATTCGGGCGATTGGGAAACGTGATTTGCACAATAAAAGGATTCTTATCGTGGGGGGCGCAACCGCTGAACCAGTTGATGCTATCAGGATGCTTACGAATCGTAGTTCTGGGAAAACAGCAGTCGCACTGTGTGTCAATGCCTTCGAACGAGGTGCTGACGTGGAACTATGGTATGGGTCTGCCACGGAGCCTGTTCCTTCTTTTATTTCCTTTAAACGATTTGAGACGGTCAACGATCTTCTTATGTTAGTAACAGAAAAGAAACTAAAACGATTTGATGGCATCATTGTCTGTGCCGCGATTGCGAATTACATTCCAAAAAAGCAAAAAGGAAAGATGCCGTCAGGGAAGGAACACCTCTTCATTACATGTACTCAAGCACCGGTTGTCCTTGAGAGACTTCGTCTAAAGGCTCCGAATGCATGTATCATTGCCTTTAAAACAGAGGAACAAAAGTCCGATGTGAGACGAAAGACCAAGCAGCTTCTTACAAAATATCATCTTGACGGTGCCGTTGGCAACACACTGAGGGGATTTGGTGGTGAACATAATGAGATTCTTCTTCTTTCGAAAAAGGGAAAAGGCACCTGGGTGAAAGGAAAAAAAGAAGATATTGCGTCGGATATCCTTGATTTGCTGCGTTAGTTGAACACAAGAGGCTTATGAAGGGGATAGCGTTTGCTCCTGGGCATATTTCTGCGTTTTTCGAACCAGTGTATTCTCCACAGGGAATGGATCGTTGCGGATCTCGTGGCGCAGGCATTGCTATTTCCCTAGGTGCAGTCAGCCATGTGATGGTTCAACCCGCGTCACGACGTACAATTGCTGTTCATATCAATGGAAAGATGTCAGCTGCACCGGTCACAAAACTAGCGATAAATTATCTCACCGGTGATACATCATTAAGAATTTCTGTGAATACCATGATGGATCTTCCGGTCGGCCAGGGCTTTGGTATGAGCGCAGCGGGAGCATTAAGTACAACACTTGCACTTTCTGATCTTCTCAACCTTCCGCGCAATAGCGCGGTAAAAGCTGCGCATTACGCTGAGATTCAATCACATACCGGACTTGGTGATGTGGTCTCTAGCAACTTTGGTGGAATTGAGATTAGACGGAAGGCTGGGCTTCCTCCATGGGGGATGCTTGAACACATCCCGGGGAAATACGAAATTGTCCTCTGTGTCGTAGGAAAGAAGATCGAGACAAAAAATATCCTTACCAATGCAACGAAAATTAGAGAGATAGCATCATATGGACGTTACTGTACAAAAAAACTTTTGCAGAAACCAACCCTTGAGCATCTGTTTTCCCTTGGTTTGGAGTTTACGAAAAAGATAGATATTGCTGACAGACGAGTGCTTCAGGCGATACAATCAGCAAGCGCGCAGGGCATGGTAAGTATGTGCATGCTTGGGAACTCAGTGTTTGCGACAGGTGATACCCCAGCGCTCTGTACGATTCTTTCGCCATATGGAAAGGTTTTTTGTTGTACGGTCGATGAGCAAGGGGCACGGGTATTGCAATAATGAATGTTACATTACTTCTTCAGATAGCACTTCCGGTATCGCTCCCAAAGACCATCGACGTACTCTTCGATTGCCTTTAGTCGTTTCTCATCCCGCTGTGGTTTAAAAAGATGACCAAACCGTCCCTGGTACTTAATCCAATCTTCTATAGGCTTCCGTTGTATTTTTCCTTCTAAAATGAGCTTGCTTTTCCCGTTGAATGTCATGACGTCATTTTCGCATTCCCATAATGCCCAAGCGCCGGAATCAACTGCCATTCGACCTATCTCCACGGTCTTGTCCATACTGAACCGCCAACCCGGTGGGCAGGGCGCAAGAATCTCTATGTATTTAGGACCTTTGATGGTCTTTGCCTTTGTTACCTTGCTGTAAACGTCCTCTGGATAGCTGATGCAGGTCTGCGCTGCATAGGGAATATGATGGGCAAGGATGATTTCTCCCATCTCTTTGCGGAACTCGTTCTTCCCCCCTACCGTGGTGGTCGTCCATGCTGCATACGGTGTCGCTCCACTTCGTTGAATACCGGTATTTGAATAGATTTGATTGTTGTAACAGATGTAAATGAAATTGGTGCCTCTCTCTAGCGCACCAGAGAGTGCCTGGATACCGATATCGTATGTCCCCCCATCTCCTGCCCAGGCGACAACCGTAATATCAGTACGTCCCTGTTGCCGTAACGATGCTTCAACACCAGATGCACCTGCTGCTGCTGCCTCAAACGCAATGTTCATTACAGGGATGTCAAACGAGGTATGAGGATAGAGGCTTTCAATAACTGCCGTGCAGCAAGCGGGTATTACCATGATTGTTTTCTTTCCTAGTGCCTTTAGCACAAGACGAAGTCCGATTGTTGCGGGGCATCCCGGACATGCTGCATTTCCTTGGAGGAGGCATTCATCAACTGGGAAATCTTTCAATGCCATCGTCTAGTCCTCCATCGCGTACCATTCCTGTTCAATGCGTGTTCCTTTCATAGCTTTCCTGCACATGCTTTCAATGTCCTTATAGGTGACGTCCTTTCCGCCAAGACCGGCGATAAAGCCTGTTGCTTTTACATCTGGTGTATTGTACAATGCTGCTTTCGTCTCGTTGAAGAGCACGCCTTCTAAACCAACCGAGATGTTCCTATCGATAATGATGAGGTCTGCCTGTTTGCCTAATTTGAGAATCTCCTCTGTGGGAAATGGGCGTAACACCCGGAGACGGGCAAGACCGATTTTTTCTCCTTTCTTACGCATCTCGTCAATGGCTATTTTGCTTTCCGCACCAATCGCACCCATGGATACAAGAATATGCTCAGCATCCTCGCATTTGTAATATTCAAGTAAATCGCCATGGAAATATCCTGAGGCGTTCTTCCACTCTTTTGCTATCTGCGGAATCAGTTTTTTTGCATGGAGCTGCGCCTGCTGCATCGCCCGTCGGACCTTATAATAATATGCAGGACCTATGATGTTCCCAAATGTCGTTGGATTCTCTATATCGCTTTTCCAGTGTGGTCTGTATTTTCCAAGAAATTCATCCACAATATGCTGTTCGGGAATTTCTGCTGGCATCGAGGTGTGAGAGAGGATAAATGCATTAAGGTTTATCATCACTGGTAATACGATTTTTTCATGTTCTGCAAGTTTGAATGATTGAATAACGGTGTCAAAAATCTCCTGGTTGCTGCTACAGTAAAATTGGATCCAGCCGGTATCCCGCTGCGAAATCGAGTCATTCTCATCAACCCAGATGTTCCATCCAGGTCCCACGACTCGGTTGATGTTGCACATCACCACCGGTAGTCGCGCGAGAGCAGCCCAATGAAGCATCTCGTGCATCAGTAATAATCCATGAGATGACGTCGCTGTAAATGTCCGTGAGCCAGCGGCGCTTGCACCGATACAGGCGCACATCGCAGAATGCTCGCTTTCCACACAGATATATTCTCCCTTGTATTCTCCACGTGCGACGTACTCGGCGATTGCTTCAACAAGGGTCGTCTGCGGGGTAATAGGATATGCTGCGACAACCTCCGGTTTTGCCATGATCGCTGCTTTTGCTGCGATACGGTTTCCCGTATCAATCATGATTGTCATTTATTCTTTGCCTCCTCGCGTTCCATGATAATTGCTTTAATGGTACATTCATTGGCGCACACGCCACAGCCTTTACAATAATCGTAGTCTATGCTAACGGAATCATCCTTTTCACGATGAATACAGCCTTCTGGACAGAAGATCCAGCATCGGAGGCATTTGACGCATTTTTTTTTATCCAGAATCGGTTTGAACACGCGCCAGCTTCCTGTTTTTCCCATCGCGCCTTTCTTGGGATAAGATAGGCTGGTCTTAACTTGATACTTCTTCAAACACTCACCTCTGTCTGATCAAATGCTTCTTGGGTTGCTTTTACGTTTCGCTCGCCAAGCTCTCTTTTCCCGGCCCATTTCCCAAGGATCATCTGTTGTATCGATTGCAAGGTCACCCGATCAAGTATTCGTGGCACGGACCCAAGAATTGGGGTGTTGACCACAGGGATTCCGCCAACAAGGATCTCATATTTCAGGGCGATAGCCGTTGCATCAACGGTTGCGACATGATACAGGGATGAGAACTGAAAATCCTTGGGTTTTTTTCTGGTGTTGATTAGGATTTTCCCATCTTGTTTCAATCCTTTGAGTACGTCGACAAGTTCCATGATGCTTTCATCAAGGACAATCACGATATCAGGGTTGTAGATTTCGCTTCGTAAGTGAATTTCTTCTCCGGAGATACGGGCAAATGCTCTGACTGGGGCACCACGTCGCTCCGCCCCAAAAAAGGGAAACGCCTGTACGCCTTTATTTCCATCTTGTAAAGCCGCGCTTGCAAGAAGGTTGGCAGCTGTGACCGCACCTTGGCCACCTCGCCCATGGAAGCATATTTCAACTAAGGATTTTGATGACACAATGTTACCTTCCCGCAACTCGAAATGAAGATGTCCCATATAACTGTTTTGAAGCCTCTGGCCTCTATGTGGTTAGTTCAGCGATTGGAGTTTTGAGTCTATCGTTGCTTGCCTGTCCCTTCGATCATCGATTTTTATTTCTGTTATGATTCGTTCTGCACCCGCGGCTGCCACGGCGAGATGTGCTTTTTGAATGGTGTCAAACAAGGTTTCTAGATCTTTTGTTTCAATGACGGTTGCCATGGCGTTTGTTTTGAACGTCATGCCTTCTTTTTTTAGGATGTCTATGGCGATGTTCACATAGGTGCTTACACTGGTGCCCTTTCCAAGTGGCGAGATGCTAAACGATGCGATAATCATATGGTTTCCCCACGATGTTCTCAAACAATCAATTCTTCAT
>MUGE01000097.1:0-5455 GCA_002900545.1 Thermoplasmata archaeon M11B2D
GTACATGATACACTGACAACAGTACAAATGGTTGATGCGCAACTATTCGTATGTTTTTCGCCAGCTGATGCGCAGGATAAATTTCAAACATGGCTGGGACAGAACCGGCAGTTTGTCCCCCAAGAAGGACCAGACTTAGGGGAACGGATGAAGAATAGTTTTATCTCTGCATTTAAGAAAGGGTTCCGACGAGCCATTGTCATAGGAAGCGACAGTCCAGACCTGCCTGCTCGCTTTCTTAAAGACGCATTTGCAAAACTTCACACCTATGAGATCGTACTTGGGCCTTCAACTGATGGAGGATACTATCTCATCGGCTTTCGAGACACTAGTTTTGAACCATCGGTCTTTGATGATATACAGTGGGGTACGGCTTCTGTTCTTGCAGAAACCCTAAAGGAAATAGAACAAACCAGGCATCGTCTTGGTCTTTTACCAGTCTGGAGCGACGTCGATACCATTGCAGATTTAAAAACCCTCATCAAACGAAATAGACGCACCTCTTTTCAATCCTCTCAGACGATAAAATACTTACAGGACAACAAGATACTGGTAGAGGAAAATGATGCCGCTATCCAAAAAAAATAAAACAGAATCACAAGTACAATGTGATACACATACGTTGCTTCTCTATTCAATCTATCTTGCAATCGGGAGCGTTGCGGTATTTGCCTCGTTGGTTGCCTTAAACACCGCATATCAAGGATGGATTTGGAGCTACTCAGAACGATACATCATCAATTCCCTAACGTTGGCCTTTGTGTTGTTTCTCTCTGGCGTCCTTCTTATCCTTACCTGTTTCAGACTTATACAGAAAAGGCGGTCTGCTCGTCTTTTTGGTTTTATTGGCATTGGGCTTCTCATCGCATATTCCCTCTTTGTCCTTCTCATCGACCGATACATCGCCTATACGCTTGTCTATGTGGTGATGTTGCTTGTCCTGCTTGTTTTTGTTTTGACAGGGATTGCGTTTTTGTTCCGTAAAAAACCATAAAAAAACCAAACTGATTAGACAGAGATCTTTCTAAAAACAAGGAATGCAAAGAACACCAGGATATCGAAGACGACGACGGTAAATACGATCGGGTCACGTTCTTCCTCTATAGACACCGGTGTATCTATGAAGGTATTATCACGTACGACGGTCTGATACTCCGGGGATGGCCTATGCAGCCCGACCTCATCCTGGATGAAGGTATTGCCAATGACCTGGTTTTGGTACGATTCACGGATGTTCACACCCGTATGCCTGTTCAAAGAGAAGGTATTATTCATAATACGATTTTTATTTGAAAACTCATACAACCCAAACCCGTTGACACGATGATCAGATACGATATTACCGATAAGACTGTTATTCGATGCGTGGTTAAAGTAAATCCCACACTGTCTATTATGAAAAATCGTGTTATTGACAATAAGATTACCGCTTGCAGAATACCCTATTTGCATCCCATAATAATTATTTGTTAGGATATTGCCCGAAATCATGTTTGCATCTGAGTTTATATAGATACCGGCGTACGGGAATTTTTTCTCGCTATTAGTGATTGTAAAACCAGAAACCACGATATGATCTGCTGTAAGGATTAGGACAAATTTGTTTTCACTGCCATCGATGATTGTCGTATTCTTATGTTCACCAGTAAGACAGATGGGTTTTTCAATAACCAGATTCTCGACATAGGTACCAGCATACACAAAAACAATATCACCTGCGGCTGCCTGGTTTATCGCAGTTTGAATGCTGGAATAGTTGCCTGGTCCATCACCGCCGACATAAAGGGTCGATGGGGTAGGTTGCTGACCATTAGCACCTAGGAAAATAAAGGAAGAAATGAAAAAGAAAAGAAACAGGACAATTCCAACAGAGGCTGTTTTTTTCATAGGATGCTAGGGACGATAACAGGAGAGAGGACTAAAAGTTTATGGAACACGTAAGGTTTTAGAATAGGATATGTTTTACGGGGATATCTAAAGGTGTGATTATGACAAACACAACCATTATTTTACACAGTGAGGCGCTAGGAAACGGAAGTGATGAACTGGGAAAAACGATGACCGGGTCGTTTCTTCGTAAGTTATGGGCATCAGCAAAGAAACCAGATACCATTATTTTTTATAACTCAGCAGTGCATCTGCTTACCACTCAATCATCTGTACTTGATGCGTTAACTGGTCTTTCCAAAGCAGGGGTTGACCTTGTTGCATGCCAGACCTGCATTGGTTTTTATGAAATCGAAAAGAAACTAGCCATAGGTCGCATTATTGACATGCAAGAGGTCGTCTCTATCTTAATGAAATCAGATAAAGTGATAACTCCATAAAGAATGTCTTTTTCCAAGCAAAAGAAATAAGAAGGAGTGTACTATCCGAGAACAACGATACGACGAACGAGGAACGAAAAAACGCGGGTATGATCTAGTGGTTATGATATTAGCTTCCCAAGCTAGTCACACGGGTTCGAATCCCGTTACCCGCATCAAAAATAAGGGGGATAACACATGAAAAAAAAAATAGGAATCGGTGACCGTGTCGAACTTGTCTTCATAAACGATTCGATGACGAAACTAAGGCCGGGTTCTCAAGGAATAGTTACCAAAATAGAACGCGAGACAGATGAAACCCTGGTCTGGGTTCAATGGGATAACGGTGAACATCTCGCACTGCTTGATCCCATCGACAAGTATAAAGTCGTAAAAAAATAAAGAGAAAGGGGTTCGTTATACAGCGTTGATCCTGTTAAAAATTCCAAAAAAGAGTAAAAAGATATTCGGGAACAAGCGCTCCAACCGCTCAAAAAACAACACCCTGCTGAAAGTATTCCGTGGCATCGTCACCGCAAGAGGCTCGGACCAATCGGTCTCCTTACCGTAGACGTCTTTTGCCTTGACCCGTATGGAATACGTGCCCTTGACAGACCAGGAGTGCTGAGCAGTCGCGGTCTCATCTGATGAAAATGGTCCAATCCAGTCGCTGAAATTCCCATCATCCCAATCCCATAGGTAGAACACCGAATCACCATCGACATCAGTAGTCACGGTCGAATAGAGGTAGATTGCACCAACCTTTCCGGACGTTTGCCCAGAAGGCTGCTGTGGAATTTCCGGAGGTGTGTTTTGTTGGACATCACCATACGCAGTAAAGACATGCGCATCCGCCGCACCGATATAGGGATGATTCTCCGTTCTATCTGACGCGTCTTCTGCATGGATGTAATACGATACAACGGTGCCATTTTCCTGCAAGGGAATCACCGCATGATACAAGTCATCCCCCAGAGGTTCCATTTGGATAAAGTTCCAACTCCCCAAATCAGCCCTCCAATACACTCCTGTAGACATGCTGACGAGAGGCTGCCCGCTGTAAGGATATATTTTCGCTTGGATCTCATACCCATCTTGACCGGATTGATTCCCACGAAGCGGGATATGCTCGATGTAGAGCATATGACGATCAGTGATGCCCATTGTCCTGCAATGTATCGCATCAGAAGACACCCAGGATCCCGTAAACCCTAGGATTTCATACCCTGGCATCGCGTTCTGATACGACTGGATCGCAGCAGCATCCCATGAGGTCCCCATTATCGGCACAAACACCTTATTATTCAAAATAAGTGAATTTGTATACGGCTCATTGTTTGGTGTGTACACTCGGACAACCTCATAGGGCGTTCCATAGCAGCTGATCTGTGATTCGAAATAATCAACAGCTGCCTCTATGAGAGTGTACTGAGAATGACTTGAAGGAACCTCCCTGATGAGAATAACGTCCGGTGCAAGATATTTCGCCCAACAGTCAATATGTTTGATGTACTCTCCATTCACATCAGGGACAACGTGATACGTATGCACTCCAAGATTGTCGCTCATCAGTTGATCGATTTGCTCATGGCTAAGCCCAGGATTTTCAGACCAGACGAGATCCGTGGATATTGAAATACCTTGGCCATCGGTCATATAGTTCCCACCTGCGTGCGTAAGAGACATGAAATAATAGGGGATGCTTTGGTTGTTTGCGTATGCCAATGGGATTTGATTATCATTCGGGCGCGGCCGGTTATATGTAAAATCAACGACACCTTGTTCATTAGCACCTGTGAAGATAAACCAAGGGCCATAGTCCCTGGTCCAGTACGAATCTGTAGGAGCGATAAGAAAAGTACAATGAGAAAGATCTATACCATTGCTCTGATACTGTGAGATAACCGTGTTTTGTTGAGAGGTGCTTCCAACAATGGTGACAACCGTGACGTCCTCTGCCATCTCCTTGATTAACTGGTACGATATCCCAAACGGGTAGCGAATAAGAACGCCTTCCATCGGCTCAAACTCAGCGGGCTGACGGACTGGCAAGGGCGGAGCAAACACAACGCCGGTTTGCATAAAGACATCGGTCTCATCCCATGATGCTGCACTAAAGGACGTTACCGGCATACACAGTACCACTATAAGAAGTATACCACAGAGTGCCGCTTTTTTTTTCGTATCTATCATACTATCCCCCAATGGAATGGTGCCTTTGCACTATTTTCTTTTTTAATAGATAAAAAGAAAAAAGGAAAGAACTTAGATGATCAGTTGTCTGATCATCTCAAGGATGCGGGAAAGATATGGGAAATGATTTTGTAGGAACACAAAGAGGCGGCTGGATACTGGCATCGTGATATCGAGAGGCTCTGACCAGTCGGTCTCTGCGCCAAGTGCGTCTTTTGCCTTTACACGAACTGCGTAGGTGCCTTCTTCTGACCAGGCATGGAGCACCGTCGCTGTTTCACCAGAGTTAAACGGTCCTATCCATTCACTAAAGCTACCATCACCCCAATCCCAAAGATAGTAGATAGGGTCTTCATCCGCGTCGGTTGTTGAGGTGCGATAGAGGTAGGAAGAACCGGGTTTCCCGGACGAAGGACCTTCTGGTTTTTGCGGGGTGAGTGGAGGGTTATTTGGTTCACCAATCGACAAGGTAGTGATGTACGGAAGGGCATTGTACGCAGTTACGACAAAGTCAACAAAGTTTTCTTCGGCAAGTGGCTCAAGTAACTCGATCACTGCATGTCCCGATGCATCCGCGTATCCATTTCCAAGTAATACCGAGTCCTTTGAAATCGCACATAACGCTCCAGGGAAACCTGGCACGTCAACTTCAAAGCTTGTGACACCGTTGATGACAAAAGTATCGTGTTCTACAGTCATCTCAACAGGGGTCTTTGTCCGGACTTGCACAGAGGGGTCACCAAACACGGTCCATGCTGCGGTTTCGGTGTATCCCGCCGACCCATAGACATCGTTCATGTTCATGCAACCATGGAACATCAGGGCTCCAAAGGTGGTCTTTTTGTTATCCTCATAGGATTCAACAAGAATGTCAACGGATTCATCTTGCGCTCTCATCGGGGGTGCCCAGCTTTGACTAATCGTGGACGCGAACATACCGATAGCACCGGTCGGCT
>MUGE01000098.1:0-5420 GCA_002900545.1 Thermoplasmata archaeon M11B2D
CGCATCCCTTGGGTCCTCTCCTATCCTCTTATCGCTGGTATCGTTATTGCCGCAGCCGGAATTCTTTACGTCGTATATTTTAATCCTACACTATTTTCATTTCTCGCACCGTTAAATAAATTTGGAGAAATTCTCTACGGCTCTGGGATTTATGGGTCTAAGGTGTCTCAAACAATCGCCGAGGCAGGAACCTACAGCATGAGCAGAACAGTGATGTCGTTTGGCCCTTCATTATATTGGATCGCGTGGGCAGGGTTTGTCTTCCTTATTTATCACTATGTCAAACAGAAAGGACGACGGGATTATTTATTGCTTCTTACCCTGTTTGTTATTAGTGTCTGGCTGACATCAACCGCTGGGCGTTTCCTTAACGATATGGTTCCTCTCGTTGCTATCCTTTGCGGATGGATTATATGGTACCTGATAAGCAAAATTGACTACAAGCAAATGGCACGAAATATACGAAACGCAGGCGGTGGTTTCCGCGGGATTCGAAAAGGCGTACGTATCTACCATATCTTAGGAGTGCTATTCGTCGCTTTTATTATATTGCTTCCGAATGGATTTCTTGCATTAGATGCAGCGATACCCTCAGCGGCGTCAAAGAACGGGACAAGCAACATGAAATACGATTTCTTTGGGGAAGGGCATTCATCTGCTTTTGGCTCAAGTTCGTATAAGGAACAGTACTGGGTGGATGCATATGCTTGGCTGAGTACACAAGATACAGACATCCTAGACCCAGCCAAACGACCTGCGTATATCTCCTGGTGGGATTACGGGTTTTATGAAGTCGCGGTTGGAGGACATCCAACTGTCGCAGATAACTTCCAAGATGGGATTCCTCCTGCTGCAAATTTCCATACTGCAAAAAGTGAAAAAGAGGGCATCGCGGTCTGGATTGTTCGATTATTGGAAGGAAACCTTAGGGATAACAATGAAAACGCCTTCTCTGAACCCGTCATTAAAGTATTGAAGGATCGTCTTGGGGAGACTAATGCCACCCTCATAATGTCCTGGATGCTTGACCCTGTTCTTTCTCCATCGCAGAAGAAACCAATAGGAGCGGAATATGACCTTGCGCTAAGTAAGCTTATCTATGTCGGTGAACAATATCCTGAAAATGCGTATTATCATGATATCCCGCAACTGTTAAACGATACGTTAACCGATGATGAAATCACCTGGTTGTATTATGATATTCAACAAGCAACCGGGTACAGTATTCGATACTATGGGGTCGAAGGGTATGATGAGCAGATTTTCAACATCTTTGCGTTCCTTGGGGATAAAAGTAACATCTTAACCGCACTTCGAACAGCGGCAAAAGAATTCTACAATCCTGAGGACGATTTCATGCAGATTGTCTATACAGGGTATACGGTCAACACCGATGGTACTCCCGGTGCTGAAGGGCAATGGACCGCGAAAGAACTCAACGACATGCCGGTTGAGGATAGAAATCGTGTCGCAATTACAGGTACAACCACTGTATATAAGGAGGATTACTTCAACACCATGTTCTATAAGACGTATATTGGGACACCTGCTCAGGAGGACCAAAGCGGGAATTATCAGATACCTAGTCAGCAGATCCCAGGCTATACTTTGAGACATTTCGTCCCAGTCTATATTTCACCATACCCGTATTACGGAGAAGGTAGAAGTGCTGTGGTCATCGCAAAATACTATGAAGGCGCGTTCTTCAACGGTTCTGTTAGCTGTAACGATACTCCGATGCCTTTTGTGACGGTCGTGATTTTAGATGAATTCGGATTTCCACACGATAACATGGCGACGGATGATGTAGGGGGATTTAATTTGATTGCACCTGCAGGAAACATCACCTTGCTATTCAGCTATGCCAATGACGTGTTTTTAAAACAAATTACTTTTAACAGTACCGATAACCTCCTGTATACTCCAGTAACCGAGGAAGAAGCTACACGACGTTCTCTGAATTATTCAAGATTTTTTAACTTGACCGTGAATCAGTCGACACTTGAGGGGTTTGTGTATCAAGATGTCAACGAGAACGGGTCATACGAACCAACAATTGATGCCCCGCTCGATGGAATAGCCATCCAGTTGGAGGATGTGTATTTCGGGCGAGAAGTCGCACCAGTCGTAACAGATGAGGAAGGACGTTACCTCTTTACCAATCTTTACCCAAGCAAATATACAATCTCTGCGATTGAAAATGGTTTTTCGCTCCTTGAAGAGGAGGAGATTAATGTCGAACCAGATTACAATTCATATAATATATCAAAACCAAAACTTGCTGGTGTTAAGGGTCTGGTGTATTTTGACTCAAATGCAGACAAGACGTATACCGCTGGTGAGGAAGTAAGCGATGTTCACGTACAACTGACCTACACAACGCTTAATGGCACACAAATGAATGTCGATGAGATAACAACGGGTTCAACAGGGGCGTTTAACTTTGCTTCATTGATTCCTGGGGAGTACGTGCTGAATGCGACACAACTCAGCGTATCAACAGGATATCTACGGTATTTAACCACGCAAACAATCACTCTGACCGCCAATAAGACCTCTTGGGTGAATATCTCATTGACCTATGCACCCGTCGTTGTCAGTGGATATACAACGCATGACTCTATAGGGATTGGCGGTATCCCAGTAACATGTGCCCCAGATCGATCCGTCGCCAACAATACTGCGACTCAACAAGTGTCCGCGACCTCGGATGAAGAAGGGTTCTATGTTGCGCGACTCACGCCTGGCGCATATAATATCTCCGCCATAAAAACGCAGGGAGCAACGACCGTCTATTCGTTTAAAGGGAACCTTGTTGTCAGTATCGGGCAAGGTATCCAAACATACTCTCTTGCGCTTATCAAAGAATCTGTCACGGTGAGCGGAAGCACGAAGTATAATGGAGTGGCAAAGGCAAATCTTTCAATGACATTTTCACGAGACGATAGCGTCGAGGACAACACAGCAGTGTACACGACGACGAAGACTGATACAAACGGTACCTACATCATTGAACTTGCACCAGGTTCATATAATATCAGTGTCACAGGACGGTTCAATGAAAGCGGTCAGAATGTAACCTACACCGGGACTGCGCGCATCACGGTACGGTTTGGGGACCCACCGCAAACAGTAGACATATTGCTTATACGAGAAGAAGAACCATAAAACGGAGAGGTCTGTATTTCCTCTCCACCGCATTTTATTTAATGCATTTCTTGATACTCTCTCTTATGTTAAGTATCGACCAGGGGACAAAGGCAGTGCAGTTCGCTCGTCTCGTCCTAGAAGAATACGTAAGACAGGGGAGGGCTTCATCATCCGATCTTGGGCTGTCTTTTCAAGAAAAACAAGGAGTGTTTGTCACCATTCATACGTTCCCAGACCATGACTTACGAGGGTGCATCGGAATCCCTCTTCCGGTCCTGTCTTTAAAAGACGCGATTATCGAATCTGCTCAGTCAGTCACCCACGACCCCCGATTCCCCCCGTTAGAAGAAAATGAACTTGATGCAATTATCGTTGAAGTCACTATACTGACAAAACCAACACGTATCATCGTAAAGCACCCAAAGGACTACCCGTCACAAATCATCATTGGGAAGGATGGGTTACTAGTAGAGGATGGTTTTACATCAGGTCTGTTGCTCCCTCAGGTTCCTGTCGAGCAAGGGTGGAACGAGGAAGAATACCTTTCGCATACCTGTATGAAGGCAGGACTGCCCCTTGACGCATGGGTTGGAAAAGACATCAAGATTTCAAAGTTTCAAGGGCAAATTTTTACTGAGATAAAACCACATGGCCTAATAGAGGAGAAGCGTCTTGATGGACCTCAGCATTGAAGGGCAACTCTACCGTGACGGTGCTTTCGAGCACGGGTGCATTGCCATTAAGCAAGGAAAAATCGTCGCGATAAAAAAAACAATTAAAACAGACACTCATCTTAACGTCGGTAACAAACTTATTCTGCCTGCTGGCATTGACCTCCATGTCCATTTTCGTGACCCTGGTTTCACTCATAAAGAAGATTTCTGGACCGGATCACAAGCAGCTGCCTTTGGCGGCATCTCCTGCGTCTTTGATATGCCTAATACGCATCCTCAGACCACAACCATAGAGGCCTTAAAACAAAAAAAACAGATTGCTTCGGAGAAAAGCATTGTCGATTTCGGGTTCTATGCAGCAGTATGTGACGAGAATATTGGTAGGATTGGGGAGCTTGCTCCTCTATGCAACGGTTTTAAAATTTTTTTAGGAAGCACCACCCATTCTCTCAAACTTAGCAATCAGCATCTTCGGGTCGCATTACGAGAAACCAATCGAACAAAGAAAATCACCTTATTTCATACAGAAGACGAGTTCTGTCTAAAAACACATATGGATAAAGAACAGACACTTATCGATCATATCAGATGTAGGCCTGCTGAATGCGAGGAAACCGCTCTAAAGAACATTCTTACCAACGCAGCCGGTCTTTCCTCACCTATACATATCTGCCACCTCTCCTCCTGTGAAGGATTTGAGATGATTCGGAAAAGACCACACAATATCAGTGTTGGGGTTACACCCCATCATCTTTTCTTTGATGTTCAAAGCATCAAAGCTAAACAAACGTTCTTTAAGGTCAATCCTCCCATCCGATCAAGCTTTGATCGCGATACCCTCTGGTATGGTGTGAACCATCGGCATATCGATATCATCGAATCAGATCACGCTCCCCATACAGAAGAAGAAAAAAGCGTCGACTTCGACAGCGCCCCCTCAGGACTCCCTGGAGTTGAAACCCTCTATCCTCTCTTACTTTTCGCTATGAAAAAGGGAAACATCGCCCTTGATACGCTTCTAGCTCTTCTCTGCGAACGACCTGCCAAGTTGTTAGGTATTCCAAAGGGAAAAATCGAGATCGGCAGAGACGCAGATTTCATTGTTGTTGATTTGAAAAAAACCGAAAAAATAGCAGCAGAGAACCTTCATTCAAAATGTGGATGGACGCCGTTTGAAGGGTTCTTGGGAATCTTTCCATCTATGATGTTCATCAGAGGAGAGAAGGTGATAGACGATCATCAACTCCTTGTGAAACAAGGTTTTGGAAACTGCATCGGAGTGTAGCGTATGCTTGACTTCTTACCACAATGGTTTCAGATCTTCTTTTTTTCCATGGTGCCTTGGCTTGAGGCACGATACGTCATACCCTTTTCCATGATACACTATGGATGGGAGTGGTGGCAGGCGTTCCCGCTTGCGATTGCAGGAAACATCTTACCAATCCCCTTTATCCTGCTCTTCTGTCGGCATGTTGAGCACTTTCTTCGAAAATACCCGTTCTGGGTAGAAACCATGGACTGGCTCTTTGCTCGGACACGCAGGAGGGCAGATGAAAGAATTAAAAACTATGAATATCTTGGGTTATTTACCTTTGT
>MUGE01000099.1:0-5390 GCA_002900545.1 Thermoplasmata archaeon M11B2D
GAAACATAGACAACAAACAAAGCGCCCGTCAACCAATGCAGTTATCTATCTAAAACCAAAGAATACGTTTTTTTACGTGGCGATAGATTGTAAAACCTTTCTGTACAAGGCAGCGTATACTCCTCTGTTTATGAAGTATTACCAATAATCACCCGTATATTTTTCTTGGAGTGTAATTGTTTTATTAGCTTTAAATGCAAATAACCCGTCCCTAGCTAAGCTTATATAAAACAAACCTTATGTCCGACAAGATTACATCTATGGATGAAAACACGTACGATTACATAGCCGTCGAGCAAAAATGGCAAAATAAATGGTTTGAAGCAAACATAAATATAGCACAGAGGGAAAAACAAAAAAAATTCTTTCTTCACTTTGCGTATCCCGGGGTCTCTGGCTACCTGCACGTAGGGCATATGCGTGGGTTTACCTACTGCGATGTCATCGCTCGCTATAAACGCATGACCGGACATGACGTGCTGTTTCCCGCAGGATTCCACGCCTCAGGAATCCCCTCTGTTGGGTTTGCAAAAAAGGTAGAACGACAGGACGAAGAAACCTTAAAACTATTGAAACAAAACAAATGCCCTCAGGAGGTAATCAAAAAATTGACTAACCCTGTCGAGGTTGTGAAGTATTTCAGTACAGTCTATGTCGACGACTATTGGAAACGGTTTGGTTTTCTTATTGACTACACCAGGTTGATGAATACCATTTCCGAAGGGTATAAAAAATTCATCCAATGGCAGTTTCATAAACTGTATGAAAAAAACCTCCTAATCCAAAAACCACATTTCGCACCGTATTGCCCCAATTGCGGACCGGTCGCAGTTGACAAATCAGAAACCGACGTCGCCCAAGGAGGATCAGCAGAAATACTGGATTTTACGGTTCTTAAATTCATCCTTGACGATGGAACAATCCTGCCAGCAGCAACACTTCGGCCAGAAACAATATTTGGGGTCACCAATATGTGGGTAAATCCCGCTGTCGAATACCACACGGTTCGGGTAAACAATGAAACATGGATCTGCTCAAAAGAATGCATACAGAAACTTTCGTATCAACATGATAATATCCAACCGCTTTCGAAAACCATTAAAGGAAAAGACTTGATTGGGAAAACCTGCATCGTCCCAGAAATCAACAGAGAGGTTCCCATCCTTGCTGGTGTCTTTGCAGACCCGTCGGTCGCAACAGGTATCGTGATGTCTGTTCCGGCGCATGCTCCCTATGATTGGATTGCCCTTGTTGAATCAAAAGAACCCATCGAGGCAATCAAAATCATCGATGTGAAAGGTTTTGGAAACAACCCTGCAAAAGAAGCGTGTGAACACCTTGGCATACAAAGCCAAACAGAAACAGAAAAACTCAATGAAGCAACAGACATGGTCTATAAAAAAGAGTTCCACACCGGCATATTAAACGAGAAATGCGGTCAATACGCTGGCATTAAAATCTCTGAAATCAAAGATACCGTGAAAAACGACCTTATCCAGAAGAACCTAGCAACGACAATCAAAGAATTCTCTGAACCAGTTATCTGTCGATGCAAAGAAAAAGTCATGATAAAACAAATACCTGATCAATGGTTCATCAAATATAGTGACGCGCGTCTCACAACAGAGTCAAAAGACTACGCGGCATCCATGAATATCTATCCCCAAGAATATAAAGATGAGTTGCCGAAAATCCTTGATTGGTTTGGGGATCGTGCTGCGATACGAAGAGGCTCCTGGCTTGGGACAGAGTTCCCCTATAAAAAAGAGTGGATCATCGAACCAATCTCAGATTCAACCCTGTATCCTGCCTATTATGTGCTTTCTTCGTATGTGAATCAAAACAAGTTACCCGTTACAGAGATGACAAACGAGTTCTTTGACTACGTGTTCCTCGGGATCGGAGCTCCAAAGCAACCACTGTGGCAGATTATAAAATCTGATTTTGATTACTGGTACCCTGTCGATATCAACCTTGGTGGAAAAGAGCACAAGACCGTCCACTTCCCCGTCTACATCATGAACCATGTAGCAATCATGCCGGAGCAGAAACGGCCTCAAGGGATTTTTGTGCACTGGTGGGTGACGCAAAAAGGAAAAGAAAAGATCAGTAAATCAAAAGGTGGTGCAGAACCAATCGTCGAGGCAGCAGTCACCTACGGTGTCGATGCTATGCGGCTATATTATCTGCATATCGGTTCCCCGTTTGTTGACATTGAATGGGATCCAGACGCGGTCATAAAATACAAGAACCGGATGGGGACCATCTGGAAACTTGTGAAACAAATCAGTCTTCTGGAAAACCAACAACAAGAAAATCTTGATAACTGGCTGAAAAGTATGCTTCAAAGACGGATACAGAAAATCCTTACCGCTTTTGAAACCTTAGACCTTCGGGTATCCTCAAATGAAATCTTCTTTGAAATCCAAAAAGACCTACAATGGTACATGAAACGAGGAGGAGCGAATAAAAAGGTACTTGAAATGTATGTCCGGACCTGGATTTTACTTATGGCTCCCATCACACCGCATCTTGCAGAAGAACTTTGGATAACACAAGGGCAGAAACAATTCGTTTGTAATGAATCCTACCCCTCGTTCGACACTGAGGAGATCTCTGAGAAAGACGAGGTAGGAGAACACCTTCTTATCAGGGTCATCGACGATGTTAATGAAATCATAAAGGTCACTAAGATTATACCAAAGAAAATCTGTATTTATACCGCACCAACGTGGAAACAACAGCTGTTCAGGAAAGCATTAGAGCGTATCGCCCAAAACAATTTCAATGCTGGTCAACTAATTAAGGAAACCATGGCGGGCCCTGCCATGAAACCACTCGGCCAACAAATCTCCCAATACATCGCTAAGATTGCCGCGGAAGTAAAAACAATCAGTGAGAATGACCGTGGACGATTCATGATTCCATTAGACGAAAAAAAACATCTCTCTGATGCAACAACCTATCTTTCTGAGACCCTCCATTGTCCCGTGGAAATCTACAACGCTGACGACGCAAATGTGTATGACCCAGCAAAGAAAACACGGTTCGCCATTCCCTTACGACCCGCGATTTATATCGAATGAGACCGAAGACCATGACAAAAAAATATGTTAGAATATGCCCACAATGCCACAGTTCCGATACACAACCTGACCTGTCGGCAGATTCCTACGCGAAAGGACTCCTTAATCAATGGCGGTGCAATAGCTGCGGGTACACCGGATTGGTTTTCCCGGAATTTCTCGTAGAAGACGTAAAAAAACCAAAAGAAACGAAATAAGGGCAGCTACAACGGGTTATTCTCTTTTTCTCCATATGATAATGATAATCATAATGATGATGACAAGAACAACCACGAGCCCAACAAGCACAAGGGCAAGTTCTGTTGGGAATGAAGCGACAGAGACAGAAACAACCTCTGATTCTTCTGCATTGCCTGCATAGTCTACGACGTTGACTTTAATTTGATAATGTCCATCTCCCTCTGTTGCCTTAAAATTCCATTCAAAAGGAGAAGAATCAAGCGGATCCCCAAATGGTATCCAGCTGCTCCAATTGGATGTATCTTTAGAAAAACGATAGTACAAATAGGCTTCCTTAACGCCACTGCCGTTTCTATCGTTTACTATGCCTGACACGGTAAAGTTATCCGCCCAGGTCCATTCTGTGGTCACATCAGGAATATCGATATTAACGATTGGCGCAAACATGTCTTTTCGAATGATGATTGCATCAGTAGTACCTGTGGCAAGCAAGGCGTTTCCTAAAGTATCATTAATCTTGAAATACAGATAATAGACCTCATCTTCAATCATCATATCCCAATATTCTTGCTTTAAACTCCAGGAATGTCCAATGGCATCGGTGTTATAGACACTTGCGTTCACACGGGAGGCTATGGTCGTCCAGATGCTGTCGAAATTCGGACGGTATTGAATCGTATCTAAAAGAAAATCATCCCGAAAGATGACCGAGAACTGCGGTCGTTCGTTAAACCAGAGGGTGTCACCAGAGACGCTAGGAAGCTGCGGTGCCTTCCAATCATACACAAACGAAACATCGCCTTTTAAAGGGAAGTCCTCGACATTGCTTGCGTTGTCAATAGCTATGGTACAAAGCTCAAAGTACCCTCCATTTTGATTCGGACGGGTGGTGAAGTTAAACTTCCAGGAAGGCAAGGATGTTGGCGAATCTGCAAAAAAGATCCAATCGTCGGAGAAGACATTGGTTTGCGAATACCGATAATACAACTCCACACGGTCGATACCGCTTGCATCGACATTCAGGGTACCCGTATCATTTGCTTTTGCGTTTATGAGAACATAGCTTGAATTGTATTTCTTTTTCATTGTATCGGCTAGCACATAGGACGTGGGTTTCTTCACATCCTGCTTAAACGTCACTTTCTTTTCCGCGGTATTACCTGCTAAGTCAGAGATGTTAAAGACCAGACTTTGCAATTTGGTGATATTTTCGAAAAACGATAACGCTGAAATGTTCATGGTTAGGAGCTGCCATTCCGTTGTTCCATTTTGCCCAGTACATGATGCGGCCACCGTGGTTTTCTTAGACACATTATCAAGCACATATTCTAAGGTATACCATGCGGATTTCACACGCAATCCAGTGATATTATCCTTTACTTTTATAGTAAAGACAGGAACAATTTCTTGTAACCATCCTTTTGGATCAGGGGTGAACGAGCTACCGTCAAGGAAGGGTTTTTGAGTATCTGCCTTTAAAGTGATGTACCAGTCGAACAGTTTCGGGTTATCTTTGGTGATGTTCTTAGCAGAAAAATCAGCCTGTAGACGAAGCGTTCGACCAAGGGTTTTATCACCACTGGTAAGAATACTGCCATTGGTTAAACCATCCTTTATGACAGTTCCCCCTTCATCAAGCAACTTAAATTTGATACTGCTTACCGAACTGTCATACCTAGTGAGTGCATAAAAGGAATTCCACCAAAGAGACTCAGGTAAGCGGATGGGTAATGAGATGATACGCCCAGTGACTTCTTTGGTAGAGGCGGTAAACTTCCCAAGACTATACAAAACACCGTTCTCATCAGTAAAAAAGACTAACCCATTGGACACAACCGGCGACCCTAGGACCGGGGCTGGCATCCAATTCGGCTTACTGTAATCCCAAAAAGTCTCAAACTCCCAGGTGGTTCCGCCAGTTGTTGTATTGATCGCAAACACTTTTCCTTCAGGGGTACCGATATATACGTGAGAATCCGCATACGCTGGAGACGAACGAAGAACATCACAGGAGAAAAGCGGGATGGAATAGACCTGTGATGGGGTCCACAGTGCCGTTCCATTTTCAATATTTATGGCATATACTCTTCCATCAGGAGAAGCAGCGTACAGCACGCCATCATA
>MUGE01000100.1:0-5377 GCA_002900545.1 Thermoplasmata archaeon M11B2D
CCTTACAATACCTATGCTGGTTGAAAATGTCGATATCTTCTTTTTTTTCATCCTTAAAAAATCCATTTAACACATCCTTCTACCAATGGTCACAACTACCTCCGGCAACGGTAATGGGTTTTTTCGTTCATTAACATTTCGGAGTATACACATACAAGAGGAAAAAATAAACAAAGACAAACTAAGAAAAAAACACACAACGATAGATATATTAGTTCCCCCTCTTACAATCAAATGGCCTCCGGGAGATTTACTACACGTCATTGCATAATATTGTTATTTTTAACTGAGAAAAACCATATTATTTACAGAGACGTACGATTGTTTTTGTTGCGGTTTTTTTCTTCTTTACGAAGGTTTTATAAAACAATGATGGTATCCTGGCAGACATCATGGCAGAAAAATGGGACAATTTTGAGCAAACTCCCGTCGAATCACCCTTTGATCTTGAGTTATTACAACGGGAAGTTGGTCAACGTTTTCCCTTTTATGATATGAAATCAAACCTCAATACCGTTGCATTTTTCTGTCGCATCGACGAGGAGACCCTCGAAGAAAAATTCGAGTCACTTCGTTTGACACTCATAGAAAAAAACTATATCCCTATGATCCGGGTTGAACACGGGGAACACATTATCTATGTTATAAAAAAACCAAAAAGTAAAAAACAGAAGTCTGTCTGGATTAATATCGTCCTGTTGGCAGCAACAGTAGTTACCACAACGCTTGCAGGAGCGCTTCAATGGGTTGAGATCGATCAGGTTGATTGGCTTTACCTGATTTCGGTTGAGTATCTCTGGCAGGGTTTTGTCTTTTTTTCTGTCCCGTTACTCCTAATCCTTGGTGTCCATGAAATGGGGCATTACTTTATATCAAAGAAGCATCGTGTTGATGCATCGTTACCGTATTTCATCCCGCTTCCACCACCTTTTATCCTTGGAACCTTTGGGGCGCTCATTTCCACTAGAGAACCAATTCCCAACAGGAAAGCTTTGCTTGATATCGGTATGGCTGGTCCACTCTGTGGTTTTCTTGTGGCAATCCCGGTTTCTTTGATCGGGTTTTATCTGATGCAACAAAATCCACTTCCAGTTCCATCAACCGGAACAAGTATCATTCTCATACCGCCGTTGCTTCTTGTTTGGATGCAAAACCTCTTTTCAATCTCTGGCGACTATATTATGCATCCGACCTTATTCGCCGGATGGGTTGGTATTTTTCTTACTGCTGTCAATTTATTACCAACGGGTCAACTCGACGGCGGTCATATCGCCAGAGCAATCCTAAAGGAGAAACATAAATACATCAGTTGGTTGGTTATTTTCGTGCTTGCTGGATTAAGTTTTTTTTATACAGGATGGCTGATGTTTGCGATTATTATTTTACTCTTCATTGGTACCCAACATCAGCCGCCTCTCAATGAGGTCACACCGTTGGACACTAGACGAAAACTCCTGGGACTGTTGATCCTTATCGTTTTTATCCTTTCTTTTGCCCCAATTCCCTTCTACGGTCAATGATTTCTGCATTCAACTCTCATATCCACATGAATTGACTAGCTAGAGCAGAATCGTAATGATTTAATACCTCATAATCAATCCTTATCATGACGTGAACCGTATGAAAACTTATATCCAGATTACGTTCAACAGCGAAGGTGCCGCTCCCTCCGAGATAAAAAACCAGTTGCTCAACATGGGGTTTAAGGCGACAAAGGGCAACTATGATTTTGTTTTTGACTGGGGAAAAGAAAAGGCTGATATCAATGACCTTATCTTTTTTGCGGATAAAGTCCATGCGGCATTGAAGAATTGCAAAGTGCTTTTTAATATTGAAACCATCTAATGTTTTTTTCCCTGTTTTCGCTTTATTTGCCCTTTTGTTCTGCTTAAGACACCCATGAGGGTATGATATTCCCATTTTGAGGGCATCGCACGTCCCATGATGCGTTTAAACAGTATCTTCGTATGCTCTTTTTTATGGTTAGGATACTCGATATCTTCAAGTAGTTGTGCAAAGAATTCATTTAATTTCTGTTTCTCAAGCGACCCTAGGGACCTGCGCCGTGTAGGGATAGATGTCCTTCTGAGATAGATGGAGTAAAGCACGATTGTTACTGCATGGGAGAGGTTCAAGGAGGGATAGCATTCACTTGTGGGTATCTTAAGCATTATATCGCAGGCAGCTATCTCTTCGTTGTACAATCCATAATCCTCCCTTCCAAACACCAGCCCGATCTTCCCTTTTCCTTTAAAAATCTTCTCGGAGAACTCCTCAAGTAATACAGGATTTCTCAGATGTCGTTTCTCCGTCTTTGATTCAATTGATGAGGTCGCGACAAGGAAGTCAAGGGTTTCAACTGCGTCCTTGAAACAGGAGAATATCTGTGCGTTGTCAAGGATTTTGGTCGCATGCATGGCACGCGCGTAGCATACGTTGTCAAGTTCGCATGGGTTGACTAGATAGAGGTTCTCAACATCAAAATTCATCATTGCTCGGGCGACAGCCCCGATATTACCGCTATTTTTCGGCTCAACAAGAACGACATAAAAAAGCGAAAGAGGGTTGTTCTTAGCCATGCCTGCCGCGTTACCGGATGTTGAATTCTTCTTCTTTGTCTGCCAACATCCGCTGATACTTTGAGGGAAGATGTTTTACTGTACTTTGAAGTTTAGCTCGTTTTTTCAGGATTTCTGAGCGCTTATCTGTTTTTAGTTCGTCTAAGACATATTTTCGTTTTGAAAAGTAACTATACAGATAGTAAATCCCTATGCCTAGGATAATCAGTCCTGCGATGAGGATGTAATCATTCCAGATGCCAACGGGATCTTTTATGAAATGCAACGGAGAATCAACAGGGTCGGCAATATCGATAAAGAATAAATACACGACGCCCATAAAAATGAATATCACGGCTGGTATGATAATAAGGATGCTTAGCACGATGACATATTCCCGTAAAAACCTTGTTATTCTTCCGCTCATTTTTCCTTCACCTTAGTATGATTTTGCATATCTCATCCATGTTTTCGCAGGTGAACCACATACTGGGCATTGCCCTGTACACCCTGCGTTTTCAATGGGTTCCCCTAATGTATTCCCCTCTAAAACATTTTCTATTTCTAACGCGCAGTCCTTATTACCGCACCAGGGAAGGGCGATGATACCTGTTTTCTGTTTTGCCTCTTCGATTGTCGATACCGAGTGGATGTTTTCTTTTAAGAGCTTTTCCGCATTCTTGTACAGGGTTTTTTCTAAAAACCCAAGCTCGTTTTGGACTGCTACCTGTCCGTCTTTTAACGGAACCGATGTTTTCATACCAGTGTCTCGTCGAACCATGGTCAGTTCGTTTTTTTCAACATCCTTTGGACCAATTTCTATCCGTAGAGGAACTCCTTTGAGTTCCCAGTCATAGTATTTGTTCCCAGGGGTTATCTCCCGGTCATCAAGGTGGGAACGCACTCCATGCTGAAGAAGTCTTTCATGAATCTCTTGACATGCTTGGAGAACATCGTGTTCTTTTCCCTTGAAAATAATAGGGATGATCACGACCTGAAGTGGTGCGACTTCCGGGGGGATAATAAGTCCTTTGTTGTCCCCGTGAACACCGATAAGCGCCCCAAGTAACCGCTCGCTCATCCCATACGTTGTTTGATGACAAAACGCATGGGTTCCTTTTTCTGTTTCATAGGAGATTTCATAGGGTTTAGCGAAATTATCACGATATTGATGAATGGACCCTATCTGCAGCGTTCTTCCTGATGGCATCAGTACATCAATGCTGATGGTATAATACGCTCCAGCAAATTTATCCCATTCCGGTCGTTTGCTAAAGACATAGGGCAGACATAGTTTGTTTAACAAGCGGTTGGCGATTTTCTTGTCTTCATTTATCTGCAATTCAGCGTCAGCAAAATCAGCATGACAGGTGTGAGCCTCGAAGAAGTGGATCTCTCGTACACGGATGAATGCTCGTGTCTGTTTTGTTTCATACCTGAAGGTGTTAACGATCTGGAACGTTTTTAGAGGCAAATCCGTATGAGAACGAACCCATAGTGAAAAAATCGGGTACATCGCTGTTTCCGATGTGGGTCGAAGCAGCCATCGTTCTTCAAGTGGAGTAAGACCTGCATGGGTGACCCAAAAGACCTCTTTTCCAAAACCTTCGATGTGCTCTTCCTCTTTTTTAAAGAACGATTCAGGTATGAGAAGAGGAAAGCAGACTTCTTGGTGGTTGGTTTTAATCATCTCCTCCCTGATAAGTCTGTCGACATTGTTCATCAGTTTCCAGCCGTAGGGTTTCCAGATATTCATTCCTTTGATAGGATATCGTTTATCACATAAGTCAGCAAGCTCGACGATTTCATTGTACCATTCGTTGAAATCCTCGCTTTTTTTCACCTTTGTCTCTGGCATAGCCGTTCCACAGTTTTAACCAAAAAGAGGTATCATCTTTTTAAAGATACTGGTTTATTTCTATTGTCCTCTGCCTTCTTTTGCTTTTACTCGAAGTTCCGTGGACCTGCACCTTCGACATCGCTGTGCTTTTATTGCATTGGTTGCACCGCATTTCATGCAAATTCTCTTGATTAACAATCTGCTTTCAGCTTCAGGGAATCGTGTCATCAGGTATCGCCTTTGGTGTATCGAGAATAAACATATCATATTTAAATATGATGCCCTTCTGTAGTGTACATATCAGTGCGAAGAATAGCATCTCATGATAAGGTTTGTCTATGCAACGAAGAAAACATCCGTTGAAAAGCTGTATTTTTCTTTTCTTTTTATTGTTTTTTATCTGGGTTCTTCTTCAGTTCCTCGCACCGGTTGTCCTGCCCTCCGGGAGCGTCTCTGACTTCGATGGGGTCGTATGGGTTTCCGATAATGAATATAGCATCAAGCGCATGCCGTTTCCTTGGGATATGGTTTACACCATTGGTGACCGCTTATGTCATCAGATTCCACAGCGGTCGTTGGTCTTGAATGGTAACCAGATGCCGTTTTGCGCTCGATGTACCGCTATCTGGATTGGGCTAGCTGTCGGGCTTGGGTTTATGGTCGTGTATACCTTTGAGCTTAATTGGAAGTTTTTGATTGCTATTGTCCTTTTGCTTATCCCGTTGGGTATTGATGGGATCGGGCAGCTTTTTGGGTTCTGGGAAAGTACAAATGCCGTTCGAATCCTGACTGGTCTTCCTGCAGGGATAATCAGCGGGGTTGCTGGGGGGATCATCATTGATGAACTAGGTACATTTCATTTTTTTCGTCGTCTTCATCATCCACAGGGCCCTCACCCCTGATGTAATCAATTCCTGGTTTTGTGCTTGCATTCTTAAAACACATGAAGGCGATAATACGTTTCAGTGGATAGATTCAT
>MUGE01000101.1:0-5363 GCA_002900545.1 Thermoplasmata archaeon M11B2D
ACATCAAACCCTATGTGCCAGAGTTTGATACACGAGAGGTCAGGAAAATAGGATGGCTTACAAAGAATATCGACAAGGTTCCAGTGGCCAACGATGACGGTCGATTCACCTAAACAATTTCATAATTTTTAATAGCCGTACGCAAGGTAGTCACGGCAAGAAGAGCGCAATGATGATGTTCCGATGGGAGACTCTCTAATGCTTCGATTAACTTTGTATCTGTTATGGTATTTGCCTCCTGTAATGACTTTCCTTTAATCATCTTTAGTAACATATTTCCTGAAGCAAGTGTCGCACCACAACCATCGGTCCAAAACTTTCCTTCCATTATTATTTTCCCTCTTATTTTTAGGTATATTTTCATGGTATCACCACATGGACCTTTTATTGTTCCTACTGCATCAGGTTGTTTTAGAACTCCAAAATAAGTTGGGTTACGATATTCTCTGATTACTGTTTTGGAATATGTTTGTTCTTCATCGTTTTCTATTTTTCTCTGCAGTTCTTTTATTGTCTCTTCCAACGTGTCATTAACCATTTTCCTTTAAAACCTCCAGGGTTTTGTCCCACATTTCACGAACGTTCTGCGAAAGCATTCCATCAGAAAACTCTATGATGCTTTGTTCATGAATCATCGCTTGGGTTATCGTCGTATCGTAAGGGAGCGTGCCAATGATTGGAATAGTATTTTTTTTACAATACTGCTCAATCTTTGAGGTATTCTCAGGATTGATTGTCGCTTTATTGATACACACCACAGCAGGGATATGGAAATGCTGTGCGACACCAAGGATTCGTTCGAGATCATGAATCGCGGAAAGCGTAGGTTCAGTGACAATCAACACGAGATTAACACCAGAAATAGAGGCAATCAAAGGACATCCAATACCCGGAGGACCATCGATGAGAATAAGATTTTTCTTGTGTTGTTTCGCAAGATCACTTGCATTATTCCTTACCACCGTAACAAGTTTCCCAGATGCCTCCTCAGCGGTATGTAACACTGCGTGAGCCATAGGTCCAAATCGTGTCTCAGAACGATATGCATACCCTGAATCCCTGTCAACCATCGTAACAGCATCGACAGGACAAACATATGCACATACACCACAGCCTTCACATGATTCATTAATGAGCTGTATATCTTCATCGATTGCATGAAAACGACAGGAATCATGGCATTTTTTGCAATCAATACAGATATTTTTATCAATCGATGCAATTTTAAGACCCTGGAATTTGATTGTTTTCTTAATCGATGGCTTCAAAATAAGATGAAGATCAGCAGCGTCGACATCACAGTCCGCAAATACAGCGTCTTTCGCAAGCGCGGCAAATGCTGCAGTAATGGATGTTTTTCCAGTGCCACCCTTCCCGCTGATTACTGTAAGTTCTTTCACGTCCTTGCCTCCTTTTGAATGCAGTTGAAAACAAGGGCAAACATCTCATGCCACTCAAATGCCTCTTTTACAAGAGCAATACCCTTTGAGTATAGAAAAGCAATCTTTTCTCGTTCAGGGATTTTCAAAAGAATAGGGATGTTTTCTTTCTGGCAGTACACCTCCACCCGCTGATCACCGATGCCATCACGATTGATAATAACACCAAACGGAATAGACAGATGTCGTACTACTCCAACAGTGAGTTTCAGGTCATGAAGGCCAAATGGAGTTGGCTCAGTGACAAGAATACAATAATCCGAACCAGTGATTGACTCGATAACAGGACAAGAAGTACCCGGGGGCACATCAAGGATTACATTCTTGTTTTTATCAATCTTTCTTTTCAATGCTTTGATGACCGGAACAGCTTGTGCTTCTCCGACATGTAAAATCCCCTGATAAAAATCGACACCGTTTGTCGTTCCATGCTCGATTTTTCCAATAACACGTTCCCTCCATGTAATGGCATCCTTAGGGCAGACAAGCTCGCAACCACCACACGAATGACACAACTCAGGAAAAACCACGACAGTTGAACGTACAACAGCTAATGCGTTATAGGCACAGAACTCAGAGCATTTCCCACAGTAGTCACATTTCTGTTTATCTATCTCTGGAATAGTGACACTGACATCTTCATGCTGCTTTATTTTTGCATGTAAAAAAATGTTTGCGTTTGGTTCTTCAACATCACAATCCAGGAACTGGACATTTCCTATACTTAAGGCGATGTTTGTTGCTACTGTTGTTTTTCCTGTTCCACCTTTCCCGCTTGCAACAGAGAGTATCATTACTCCTTCATCCCCAATAAATCCACCTTTTTAAGAGAAGAAGGAAACCGTTTTCTCGCAAGATCAACATATATCTTCTTATATTCAGTCCACTGCGTCTTGTATTCAGGGGTAATTTTTGCGACAATTTTTGCTGGTACTCCCACCGCGATTGCTTTTTTTGGGATTTTTGTCTTGTTTTTGACCACTGCTCCCTCAGCAATGACCCCCCATTCTTCAATCTCTGCATAATCACTGACTATGGCACCCATTCCGATGATTACCCAATCATGAAGTGTCGCGTTGTGGATAATAGCGCCATGTCCAATCGTCACTGAATTTCCAATAATGGTTTCATCATTGGGTCTGGCATGGATAACTACGTTTTCTTCAACAGCGGTATCGTTGCCTATTCGTATTGACCCATAATCTGCGCGAATACGTGCCCCTGGTCCAATGTAGCAGTTATCTCCAAGGATAACATCTCCAATCACATCCGCTGATGGGAAAATAAACGTCCCTTTTCCTATGCATGGTTTTTTATTTTCGAATTCATAGATGGTCATAAAATATCCCTACCTGTGCCTCTAATGATCGTCCTTGTTTGATATCTATTTGCACTGTCCGTCATGATGCTTGTGATGATGCTGGTCACGAAACGCATGTCTACCACAGGCATCATCAGCACCTGCTTTCTGAAGGCGTCCTTCTCGAAAAGCGGCAATGGCATCTTTCACCGTCCCTGAAGCACCAATGTACACGCTGATACCGCTTTCATCAAACATGCTTAGAGCACGTCTCCCCAACCCTCTACAGACAAGGACCTGTACACCCTCCCGCGCCATAATCTCAGGTGGATATCCCACCCCACCCACGTGCTCACTTGTATTTTGTATAACCTTCACATCATTGGTGTCGAGATCCACAATCGTATAGGTTGGGACTCTGCCAAAATGGTCACCGACCACATCATCGAACCCACGTTCACCCATCGTTGGGACACATATCCTCATTAATTTCTACCTCCTATTCCCGCATGGCTTTCCACATTTGCTGACCTAGTCTCTTGTAGTTCTCCTTTCTTGTAGCGCTCGATAGTGTCATATACAGTTCCTTCTGCACCGGTAAACACCTTTATTGCTGCTGTTTGAAGGATTTGGAATGCATTTGGTCCGATGTTCCCCGTTATCACAGAATCCACATTTTCTTTTGTGACGAGTTGCGCTGCTTGAACACCAGCACCACCAGAAGAGAGCACAGCGTCATTTAAGAGCGTCTTCAGTTTCATGGTTTCAGTGTCAATAATTAAGAAATATTGGCATCTACCGAATCGTTGATCAACACTTGCATTGAAATCCTTCCCTGTTGATGATACACATACCTTCATGTTTCTTACCTCTTTTATTTCTTGTTTTTTATCAGTATCAATTTTTTTCTTTTGAATAGATTAGATGGTGTGCTAATGGAGAGCTACAGCAGTTGAACCTTAGTCGTCCTAATTAGTTTTCAATCTTTTTCCTATCATCTGATTCCTCGTGCTCTCCACTGTGATTCATTTTTTTCCACCTCAAATCATAGTAATGCTTCCTATGGATATGGTCGTGTCATCGATGTGCCACAGCGTGGGCATTTTATGGTATAACAAGGGACGCCTCGTTGGTGAGGCTCTCGATGTCCGCAGTGTGGGCAGAGGCATTCTCCACCAGGACCTACACCATATCCACCACCGAGACCTCTTCCTCCAAATCGTCCAAAGCCTCCACCGCCACGTCCCCTTGGCATATCCTTGTTCAGCTCCTTTTATTTACAATCTGTTCAATTTTCTCAACAATGTTTACAAAGGTTTTGCTAGCGTCTGCTGAAGCATGTTTTGTGAGGAATGACTCGCCGCTATCACCTGTGATAACTATGTTTGGATCAAGAGGAATCTTTCCAAGAAATGGTACCTGAAGATCCATGGATGCTTTAAGTCCACCACCTGTTTTAAAGATATCAATTTCTTTATGACAATATGGACATGTAAACCCACTCATATTCTCAACGATACCGATGACAGGCATGTTCATTTTTTTTACAAAATTGATTGATTTGCGTACACTTACTAAAGCTACATCTTGTGGTGTTGTCACGATAATCGCACCATCATTCTTTGGGATAAGCTGGGCTATACTGAGTGGTTCATCCCCTGTACCAGGTGGGAGATCCACGATTAAATAATCAAGATCACCCCAATCAACATCACCAATAAACTGTTTTATGGCGCCCATTTTCATCGGTCCCCGCCATATCACTGGAGAATCTGTATCAGAAAGAAGAAAACCGATGGACATTACTTTCAGATTCGGTGTAACCATGATTGGATTAAAACCGGTTGGTGACGCCGTGGGTCTTTTTTCTTCAACACCAAGAATCTTTGGGATACTTGGGCCATGCATATCACAATCCATTAAACCAACCATATATTTTTTCTCTGAAAGTGCAAACGCTAGATTAACAGATACGGTGCTTTTCCCAACGCCACCTTTCCCACTTAACACAATAATCGTATGTTTTATTCTTACCAGATTCTGTGCTATTTTCAAATCGCTTGTGCTATTTTTTTCCATTGACTCATTCACCTCAATGCTATTACCCTAATCCTGCAAACTGTTTTTGTCATAAAAAGAAAGAAAAGGATGTTTTCTGGTCGTCTTATGGAGCTTCCTTTTTTTCTTTTGAGAGCTCTTGGAGCCGTTCCTGTATCAGCTTTAGTTCTTCTTCGAGACCTTTGATCATGTTCTCAAGATAGACTTTTTCTTCTTCTCTGCTCGGCTCTATATGTGGTTCAGGGTAGTACGGTGCTGGATTGGGATATACCCCTCGTCCCCAGTACCCTCGAGCACGTCCCCAGAACCCACGACCGAAACCACGACCCCAGCATCTGCCAAACCATCGACCGAATGCAGGGTTTGCATACCCCGGTACATTATATTCGGTACAGTATCCTGCCGCTCGACCAGTTCTTGGCCCAAGGCCCCATGGTCCTGTTCTATCGCCACTAGGCATGATCTATTTCACCTCCTTTCGATTCTATCTATTGATTTCCTTCATTGAAATCAACATGTATAGTTCTATTTAGCATAGAGAGTAACTTATAAATGTTTTTATAATA
>MUGE01000102.1:0-5359 GCA_002900545.1 Thermoplasmata archaeon M11B2D
TCTATTGATGGGAGCGTTCATTTTAGATTTTTTATAGTCTTTTCATTAGATGTAGGAATTTTTTGTAGATTTGTTCTGAGGAAGATATCAAGGGGGTTCCTGTAAATTCGCACTCTCCGCATATGTATCCTCGTGCGAAATAGGGAAGGTGTGATGTTGTCGGTCTCATCGAATGGGTGTTTTTACTGCCGCATAAGGGACATGCTATTATTTCCATAGTACCATCAATGCTATGTAATAGCATAGCATATATTTAAACGTTATGCACCCACATAAAACCCCTTTATAACAACGAGCAAGTCCTCAGGAAAAAAACTCCACTCCTGCTCTCTTCAAGAATTACCAAAAATTAAAGAAGAACCCTTGGTTATTCGCCCTAGAAAACAATGCACGCCAACCAAAAAAAAGCAATCCTCATCTCACTAGACGACTCTACCGAAGAAATAAAACAACTCGCAAAAACCCTCGGCTACACTATCCTTAAAGAATTTATCCAACACAGAACAAAACCAGACGTCAATTTCTACATCGGATCTGGAAAAGTAGACGAAATAAAGGAGTTTTACGAACAAACGGATACAACAATTGACCTTGCCATCGTCAACGGAGAACTCAAACCATCACAATGGTTCACCTTGGAGAAAAAACTAAAAACCAATGTCTATGACCGCATCCGACTCATCCTAGCCATCTTCGAAGAACACGCAGAACGACGAGAAGCACTCCTGCAGGTAAAACTCGCACAACTCCAATACGAACGACCCTACGTACGAGAGTTAATCCACCGGACAAAAGCAGGGGAACACCCAGGTCTTATGGCAGGAGGAGAATACCAAGTTGACGATTATTACGAGATGATCAAACGACAGACAAAAAAAATCAGAGAGGACCTCCAAAAGATACGAGAAAACAGGGAGCTACACCGCCAGACGCGAACAAAAAGCGGATTTTATTCAATCTCACTTGCAGGATACACAAACGCAGGAAAAAGCAGCCTTATGAACCTGTTATCAGCAGAAAAAGTAAAAGTTGAAGAACAACTCTTCTCCACCCTCTCAACAACAACCAGAAGCATCACGACAAAAAACAAAGAAAAAAACATCCCAATCCTGCTTACCGACACGGTCGGATTTATCGAAAACCTCCCCACCTACATCATCGATGCATTCCATTCAACATTAGAGGAAATTGAGCTTGCGGACGTCGTCGTATTGGTCGTTGATGCAAGCGAAGCAAAAGAAATCGTAGAAAAAAAACTCCATGTGTCAATCAATGAATTACGAAACATCGGAGTAGGCGCCCCTATCATCATTGCCTTAAACAAAATCGACCTTATCACTCCAGCAATTTTTGAAACACTCCAGGAATATCTCATAAACACCGGTATCACCAAAACCCATAAAATCGTCGCACTATCAGTAAAAGAACAGAAAAACATCGAACAGCTTCTTCAGACAATATATGATACGTTACCCCATTTAGTGAAAATAACATTTCATTTCCCCCCACATGAGAAATCCCAGAGGTTCATCTCTGAGCTTTATAAAAAAACCAAGGTTATCCATATCACCTATTCTAATGTAATAACAGTAGAAGTCGAATGTAACGAAAAGATAAAAGAAAAGCTTATTGCAGCCGGCCGTGCTGCCGATGGTACTGTCGGCTAAGAAAACAAAAATCTTATACGTAGCATTGTATTTCATGCAAAAAGGGAGAATGTAATTATGAACATAAAAAATCAGAAAAATATACAGCAACTAATAACCGTGATAGGACTAACGATCTTTGGAATTGTAGGAAGGTATCTGCTGGTTGGAGCAGGACTGCAACCTTTCCCGAATTTTGAGATCATTATGGTGGTAACGTTCCTTGCAGTGATGCTTATCAGATCACCACTGGCACTTATCGTACCGCTTATCACTATGATCTGTAGTGACGTGCTGATTGGAAACCCGATTTTTATGGGGGATCAAATGAACAGAATCGTCTTATTCACCTACTCCGGGTTTACCATCATCGCCTTACTTAATTTGTTTAACAAAGAACGCCTTTGGAACAGACTTGGTCAATTCCATATGAAAAACATCGGTCTTATGGCAGGACTAGGTATCGGCTTTGTCCTTATCTACGACATCTGGACAAACATGGGATGGTGGTACTTGATGTACCCCCATGACGTACCTTCACTTGCTCTGGTATACACCGCAGGATTACCATTCATGATCTATCACATGATTTCCGGAATCGTCACGTTTGTCGCCATCGGAGTACCTCTAATGCTTTACGCCGCAAAGAAGAAAGACATCCTGCATATTCAAGCGATAAAGCTACAGACAATTCATAAAATCCCCGCAGTGCTTCTTGTCCTTGGTCTCATCACACTTTCCTTTACAGGAACTGCCATGCAGGTTCCACAGAAAAGCGAAATATGGATCGAAAAATCAGACCAAACAAGTGCCCGAATTATGATTGAGGCGGATAGCTGGACCATTACAGATAACCTTGTCGCTTATCAGGGTGACACCGCATTTTCCCTTCTGAAGCGATGCGCTGAGAAAAACGGTTTTTCCATCGAATCGACCTACTACACCGAATTTGACTCCACCCTTATCGAGTCCATCAACAATGTAGTCAGTGGAACAGACGGAAAATACTGGCAGTACTCTGTGAATGGTGAACTACCTACCATTGGCGCTGATAAATACATCGTTACCAATGGTGACACAATCAGATGGAGTTTTAAAGCCATACCAATGTAAACAAATACACCTATCCATCTTCCTCTCTTTAACAGGTTTTCTCATCAAGAGCTCTAATTTTATTCCGGATAAGAGTAATGGTGATAATGACAAAAAGAAACGCAAAACCTAACCCGGATAAAACCCCAACAAATTCGTATGAGACAAGAAAATTGTAAAACCCATGTAGGAAAATCGCGAACAAGAAATACGGTAGGACACCAAGGAAGGATGACCGTTTCATAACGGTCTTGCCATATCCATATCCGGTTAATGCGGTTGCAGACGCGTGCAGCAGACACCCTCCTACACTCCGAAAAGCCATAAATACTAAGAAAAAGAGGAATCCCTCTGATAAAAAACTATACCCATACAGAAGGTTTTCCGTCGCTGAAAAACCTAACCCTGCGACAGCACCATAAATCAAACCATCCTCTAGTTCAGTGAGGTTCTTTTTTACAATCCGAAGCCGAAGCGCAAGTGGTTTGGTAAACTCCTCGACAACTGGCGCAATGATGATTGCCACGAAAAACGATGTCATCTCGCTATGCGACGATGAATACGTCAGCGGTATTTCCAAAACAATTTCCAAGATTAGTGCAGCGACCACGGCAATCGTCGCACCCCACATAAAGCAAACAAAGATTGATATCCATTGTTGTCTATGACAATGTTCCGTGTTCCGTATCCATATGGTGTACAACAGGGGAGGGAGAAACGATACAAAGACAAGAATCCCCCAAGTCGTCAGAGTCGACATGAAAAAACAAAACAGAAAAGCGTTTATTATGGTTTTTAGAGCTTGTAGTAATACTCTCCATTTTGTTTCTGCTGTCGGTCCATATACGATTCAGGTTTATTGACCCGTGGTCTTTTTGTCTCCTCATCTCGACGGAACGTAATATCAACATCTTTTAAGAACCGATTCATCCCCTCATGAAGGCTAAATGGCCCCTGCGCCCGTCCGTGCTTGCCTGGTATGCCATCAAATACAATCAATGAATCGCTGACCATATCAATGAAATACACATCATGGTCAACGATCATCGCTGATTTTGCTGATTTTTCTATGACCCGACGAAGCATCCGTGAGACAATCATCCGTTGTTGACTGTCAAGATATGCAGAGGGTTCATCTATTAGATAAATATCTGCTTCTTTTACTATCGACGCAGCAATGGCTACCCGTTGCAATTCTCCTCCGGAAAGTGTAGCTAGCTCTCGGTCCTGAAGATACTTCAGATGCAGAGCATCATGGACCTCGGTCTGTAGGAATGTCGAGGTGAATAGCTGTGGGGCAAATTGAGAAAAGTATTCCTGAACAGTCCCATCAAAATCAGGGGTGATATATTGAGGTTTATAGCTGATTTTTAAGTCGTATTCTATGGTTCCACTTGTTGGTTGAACAACCCCGGCAAGTATTTTAACAAATGTTGTCTTCCCAATAGCATTTGGGCCGACAACACCAATAAGCTCCCCTTGACGAAGGATTCCTGCTTCAACCGTAAGGGAGAAATCCTCAAATTCTTTTGAAAGATTATTATATGAGACAAGAGCCCGCAGGCCTTGCTGTGGCTTGGGAGGACTTGCAAAAAACTCAATTTTTGTCCCGAAGCGAATGTTCTCCTCTTTCAGGTACCCGGATAGATAGGTATTTATAGAATGTCTCACCGCACGAGGAAACGTTACAACACCATAGGCTCCCTCAGTTCCGTACATGATGTGGACGTTTTCACAGAGAAAATCCAAGACCGCGAGGTCATGTTCAACCACAATTACTTTTTTTTCGTTGGAAAGTTTTCGTATGATGCGAGCGACCTTCAGCCGTTGGTAAATATCAAGATATGATGTTGGCTCATCAAAAAAATACAAATCAACGTCTTTGATCAGTGCCGCGGCAATAGAAACAAGCTGCAGTTCTCCACCAGAGATCGTCCTTTTTTCTATTTCTTTGTCGAGAAGATGCGTAATCCCAAGTGTGTTGACAACTGCATCAAAATTGTCCGTTGTATCCGCGCTTTTGAGAACATCTTTAATTTTTCCTTTTACTATTTTTGGGAGCTGGTCAACATATTGTGGTTTAAGTACACAAGAGAGGTTTTTTTCTGAGAGTGCTTTAAAATGCTCATAAAGCTCCGTCCCTGCGTAATAGTCAAGAACTATATCCCATGACGGTTTTTTTATTTGGTAATGCCCTAGATTTGGTATGAGTTGACCTGCAAGAATCTTAATAGCTGTGGTCTTTCCAATGCCGTTTTGTCCAAGAATACCAACGCAGCTTCCTTTCTTTGGGATGGGGAGTCGATAGAGTCGAAATCCATTCTTGCTAAATTGATGGATAAGGTCCTCTTTTAGCTCTTCAGCAAGTCCAATGATTTTTATTGCTTCGAAGGGGCATTTATTGACACAGATGCCACAACCAACACAGAGCTCTTCAGAAATGATGGGTTTTCCATCCTCACCCATCACAACGGTCTCATCACCTGCTCGGACTCTTGGGCAGAATTTAATACATTCCTGTGCGCATCGTTTTGATGTACATCGATCTTTTAATAGGATAGCGATTCTCATATCTACGAACATCGACAAGATACATGTTCTTAAAAGGTTTTTTATCTTGG
>MUGE01000103.1:0-5349 GCA_002900545.1 Thermoplasmata archaeon M11B2D
AAGCACAGCACGCAACTGTGCTTCTCTGAAGTTATTTATCGTCTGATGTAATTGATCAATCCAGGGGTTCGTCTCTTTCGTCACACCATCAAAACTCATGTAGACGGTGTTGACCTTTGCTTCCTTTAGCTTCTTACAATACTCCACACTTTCTGCAAGTTTAATTCCATTGGAATTGAGCTGAATATGAGAAAAGCCAGTGTTTCGAGCCATCTGAACAATCTCAAAAAGGTCTTCACGAATCGTTGGTTCACCACCAGTTATCTGAATTGCTTTCGAACCCATAGGCCGTTCGTTACGAGCCTGTTGCAACATCTGTTGAATCTCATCTAAGGATGGTTCGTAGACGTACCCTGACGCCCCTGCGTTCATAAAACAATACCCGCACCGTAGGTTACATCGATTTGTTACCAGCAAATTCGTTAAAACACTCTGTGAACGATGCTCTGGATATAACATCGGATCGCCAAACAATGACGTCTTCACATCAGGAATTGGATCCCCATGTTTCTCATACTTCATCCAACGTTCATATAACGCAACGTCGCCGAAGTAAATATCCTTAAAATCACCGTGCTCTTCGCATGTTTTCTCAATCCAGACTTTCCCATCGTCCTCAATAATCTGTGCGTCAATTTTATGAATTTTTCCTTCTTGGAAACAAGCAGGGCATACCGAGGATGTTTTCTCTAATTCCTTCATATCTGTCAACCATCTCCAGAATCCAAAAGGACTATATGTCTTTTTCTTTATAGATTTAACTATCTATTACCTCCCAGGGTCATGCGTAAAGGGATGGGATGGGCAGGCCAAGGGATAAAAGATGGTGTTCGGCCTGCACCATTTCAGTGTTCGAACGTTCACAAGGGCACTTCTTCTATAAAAAGATACGCTGTCAAAATACCATTTTGCCATAATGACAAAACAACCATCACCTCCAAGAAAATCATTTAGTTTTATAAAGCCCTGACGTATACCCTCTGATGATTATCCATGGTGATTGTCGCACCTTCGATTCTTTCTGCTGATTTCACCAGACTTTATGATGAGATCAAGGCAGTAACCGATGCCGGAGCGGAGTGGCTGCACATTGATGTGATGGACGGTCATTTTGTCCCAAATATCACCATCGGACCTGTTGTTGTAGAAAACATACGGAAAAAAACGTCGCTATTTCTTGATTGCCATCTCATGATAGAACACCCTGAAAAATACATTGACGCATTTATCAAGGCAGGGGCTGATTTAATCACGATACACTCAGAGAGCATCCCAGAACCCCTTGTCGTGATCAGACAAATCAAAAAATCAGGTGCGAAAGCAGGCATTTCAATAAACCCTGAGACATCATTTGAAAAAATCCGGGATCTCATCCCAGAGGTTGATTTGGTGTTAATTATGTCTGTTCATCCAGGGTTTTCAGGTCAAAAGTTCATTGATGATGTCATACCAAAGCTTAAACAAGCAAGCGAGGTAATTAAAAAGACAAAAAAACAGATCTACCTCCAAATCGACGGAGGAATCAACGATCAGAATGCCGGACTTGTAAAAAGCAATGGGGCAAACGTGCTGGTCGCTGCGAGTTTTATCTTCAAAAATAAGGACTATCGTACGGCAATCAACCAGTTAAAGGAAGCATAAACTATTTCTAAATACCTGAAACTAAATCCCGAAGCACGGCTTCTTTATCCTTTGCCTTTACAACACCACTTGCCAGAAGCACTCCATCTGCGCCTAGTTCAATGGCTTTTGCTACGTCTTTACCGTTCTTTACTCCAGCACCGCAGAGGATCTTCACAGTTGTATTGATGCTTCTTACTGCTTTTACGGTTGTACTTACTATCCCAGGATCGGCAGTGGTAACAGAGATATCACCGCCAATAAGTTCAGGAGGTTCTACTGCAATCATCGATGGAGAGAAGGTTGAAACGGCTTGAGAGGTCGCGACATTATTTGTACAAACTAAACTGTCAAGTCCAAGGTCTTTTATTCGGGTGATACACGTATCAATATCAGCTAGAATAAGACGATGTTCACTATGATTGATAAGCGTGCCAACAGCACCTGCAGATTTCACTGCTTCAGGTAACGTCCATCCTGTACTACTCCCCGGTTTTATCGGATCGACGTGCTGCGCATAAATCGGAATTGTTGTCTCTTGCGCACATCGGGTGATATCACACGCCTGCACTGCTATCGCACAACCAACAGCAGTCTCTTTTGAGATTTTTTCCATGAGTCGAGCTATTTCAACGGCATGGACACCTGTTGCCTCCTCATAGGTTTTCACGTTTAACACGATAGCCGGAGTTTGTAACATAGATGCTTTCTCACCTACCTCTTTGATAAGAGTAATAAGAAAGGGAAATAAATAAGCTTTCTTATGTAATCGCAGAGGATATTATTTCGTGACAACAATTGTAAGGACATCCTGGTCTTTTAAAACATGTTCAAGACCGACCTTTTGACCAGAATGCTTAGCCGAAGGACCCCACACAGAGGCATACCGAAAATTCCTATAGAAATCACGATGGATATGACGACACGCATCGGCAACAGTTTGGCCTTCCCGCAAAATCATCGGTTGAACATAATCAGCTTTCTTCCCAACTGGCTTCATATAGATACGAATGAGTCGGAGATGCAAAAAAACCTGTTCTTTTAAATGATCCAAGTTCTCCTTGTTTTTCGCAGAGATTCCAACCACATCCCATCGTTTTTGATGCAGTCTATTGACCGCTGTGTGTAACACATCAGGGGAAATTAAGTCAGTTTTGTTAATCGCCACAAGCGCGGAAATATACACACGATTTTGAGCAAACGTGTCAATAAGCTGATCTTCGGTTATATCCTCCCGTAATGTAATATCTGCATTAATGACAAACTCAGATGCAATTGATTTAGTAACAAGCTCATTGAGATGGGTCAATGGTACTGTAGTGTTAACGGTAATCCCACCATATGCCTTTTTACTGATGACGACATCAGGTTTCTTCTGATTTAACCGTACACCGGCACTATGTAACTCCTGTTCAATTAAATCAAGCTGCTCAAGATTAAACGCATCAATCATCAAAAGAAGGAGATCGACGCTTCGTACAGCAGAGATAACCTCTCTCCCTCGCCCTCGTCCTTTGGACGCCCCAACAATAAGACCAGGTAAATCAAGGAGTTGTATCTCTGCTCCTTTGTATTTCATCATCCCTGGGATCGTCTCTAAGGTGGTGAAATCATAATCACCGACTTTGCTTTCCGCAGCTGTGAGTTGATTTAATAAGGTACTCTTCCCAACACTAGGAAACCCGACAATACCAACAGTCACATCCCCGGTTTTCTTTACAGAGAAACCTTTCGCTTTTGCACTAGTGCTTTTTCGTTTCTCACTTAGTTCCCGTAACCGTGCTATCTTTGCCTTCAGCTTTCCGATATGATGCTCTGTCGCTTTATTTTTCTGAGTTTTGAAAATCTCGTCTTCTATTGCTTTAATCTGCTGCTCTATTGATGTATCCATGGATGTACCGATTCCGAATGCAGAGGAAGCTTATAAAAAACTCGTATGAATAAAAGACCTATTCACGGACGATTTCCGTCCCTGTTTTCCCATTGAGCGCCTCCCAACCTTGTTCTATATTTGAGATGACAACTCGTTCTCCCCCGAATTCTAAGAAACGGAGAGCCGCAAGAATCTTAGGTCCCATGTTCCCTTGGGGGAACTCGCCAGAGAGATAATACTCCTTTAATTCATTGTATGTCACTTTCCCAATGGGAGTTTGTTTTGGGGTATTATACCCAAGATAGACCTTTTCGACGTCAGTAAGAATCAATAACACCTGTGCACCAACCGCCTCAGCGAGTCGTTCCGCAGCCAAATCTTTATCAACCACTGCTTCCAACCCATCCAAGCCCCAGCCTTCCTTTTCAATCACAGGCATGCCTCCACCACCTGAGGCGATAACGATGATATCATCATCCAACATTTTTCGTATGATATCCCCTTCCACGATTCGTAAGGGGTCAGGGGATGGCACAACCATTCTCCATCCGCGAGGTAAACGGGTCATTTGATAGCCTTGTTTTAACATGATAAACGCTTCATCCTCAGGGTAATATGGTCCGATTGGCTTGGTTGGGTTTGTAAGAGAAGGGTCTTTTGAATCAACAATCACTTGTGTGATAAGCGCAATGACTGCCTTATCAATATGTTCTCGCTTTAATGCATTTAAGAGACATTGTTGGATCATATACCCTATGAGTCCCTCACTTTCAGCAACACAGATCCCAAGCGGCATTTCAGGGGTGATGTCTTTTGCCTTTTGGTTCTGAAGCACAAGAGCACCTACTTGTGGGCCATTCCCATGGGTGATGACAACATCCCATCCTTCTTTGACCATTTGAACAATTGACCGGCAGCTTTCCCGAGTGTTTGCAAACTGTTCGTAAATAGTCCCCTTCTGTCCTTTTTTTATGAGTGCATTTCCACCAAGAGCAATAACTGCACGTTTCGTCATGATAGGATGCTTGGAATGGACTCTTAATATAAAAATCAGATGGTGCAAGGAACTATATATACCAAACAAATTTCCAAATATAACTCTATGTTCGAAACAGAAAGAAAACGGTTGGTCGCGCATCTGATTGATCAAGGGTATATAAAAACAGATGAGATAAAACAAGGGTTTCTTGCCATTCCAAGGGAAGAATTCATTCCTCGCTCACTGAGAGGCTATTCATATGTAGATACCCCTCTTGATATCGGGAATGGTCAAACCATCTCGGCACCACATATGGTGGCGATTATGTGCGAAGCATTAGACATTAAAAAAGGTCAGAAAATCTTGGAAATCGGAACAGGTTCAGGGTATCACGCTGCGATTGTTGCACAGCTTGTTGGACAGGCAGGGAAGGTCTATACAATAGAACGATTTGAATCATTAGCAAACATAGCAAAAGAAAACCTTGAAAAGATTGGATGTACAAATGTCATCGTGGAGGTCGGTGATGGTTCTTGTGGGCTCCCTAACCATCAACCATATGACCGCATTTATGTCACCTGCGCTGCACCCGATATACCTCAGCCATTACTAGACCAGCTCCATGACCCTGGAAAATTACTGCTTCCCATAGGAACCATGTATTGTGAACTCACCCTCCTTGAAAAAGCAAAAGAAACTACAGCGGTCAATCATCTCGGTGGCTGCGTGTTTGTTCCACTCATTGGGAAATATGGGCATTAAATCAGAGTTTGTACCCGATATCACGTAAGAATTTCTTTCTCCACGTAATCTCCCCAGCATCCTCTATTCCTTTTGGGATAAACCCATCGATGACCCCGATGATGCCACGACCTCG